>JAVHQE010000102.1:5692-10881 GCA_036170975.1 Minisyncoccota bacterium
TTTCTTGAGAGTCTTGAGAAAAGTCTGGGGCTGGTTAATGTAACGGCCTTATCCTTTACTCCGTATATTGAAACAGACCCCCAGAAAATCAAAATGGGAGGGGAGCAAGCGTACGAATTCAGTGCTTCTATTGAAACATATTCACTTAAGTAATCATATGTCACAAGAACAAACAAAAAAATATATATTGAACATAATAACCGGAGTGATGGTTTTTGGGGTTGTTGTCTCTGGATACCTTGTTTTTAGGGGGAAACAGGGAGCCGCACCTTCCGTAGGGGTAACTCCCTCTACTAATGACATATCTGTTTCAGGTACTGCGGAAGAGACTATTACGATTGGGGCGGAGATGGCACATACCGTCAGTGATATTCAAGAATTAAAGAATTCTATTGAGAGCTCTGTTACTGTTTTTAATCTGCCTGCATTCAAAAATTTACGAGATTTTTCCACAACAATCCCCATCGAGCCCGTGGGAAGAAAAAATCCATTCCTCCCTACTGATTGGAGCTTAAAAATAAAAGCTGTTCAAGACGCTTCTAGCAAGCAGGTAGGAAGCACACAAAGCTATTCGACAGGCTCTCTTTTTAGCAAGTAATTTTTATGGCAATCCTCGACACCTTCGCACTTCACGGTATTATCAAAAAGGAAGACATCCCTGTTTTTTCTCGGTATGTAAAGGAAGGCAAAAAAATAGAAGAAGTTCTCCTTGAGGCAAAAGTCTCCAAGGCTGATATTTTGCGTGGTCGGGGGATCTACTATAATCTTCCTGTTCGTGACCTGAAACAAAAAGGGGTTCCTTTTGAAATATTAAAATATGTCCCCGAAGACTCTGCTTCTTATTATCATTTTGTGCCTATGGGTATCGCAAAAGGGGTGCTTGAAATTGGGATTACTGATCCAGAAAACATTGAAGCACGTGACGCGCTTCAATTTATTGCAACAAAACTTGAAATGCCCTTCAAGATATTCCTTATTTCAGACGAGGACTTTGCTTCCGTAATTGAGAGCTATCGAGGGATTACCGGGGAGGTTACCAAGGCTCTCTCTGAGCTTGAAGTTGACCTTAAAGATGTTGATAAGGGAGAGCTTCTCAAAGAAGAAGAAAAGAAAGAGGGGGAAAAGCAAGAAAAAGAGGTTCACGTAGTAGAAGATGCTCCTGTTGCAAAAATTACGGCAGTTATTTTGCGTCACGCAACAGAAGGGAATGCTTCAGACGTACACATTGAGCATACGGGAGAAAATGTGCGCGTTCGTTTTCGTGTTGATGGAGAGCTTTTTACCAGTTTAATTCTCCCCGTAAACTTGCATAGTTCCTTAGTCGCCCGTATCAAAATCCTCGCAAGTTTGAAGCTTGATGAAAAACGAAAACCACAAGATGGTCGTTTCTCGGCGCGTATTGATGGGCGTAAAATTGATTTCCGTGTATCGACGTTCCCTGCTTACTACGGAGAAAAAGTAGTAATGCGTATTTTGGATAGTCAAAAAGGGGTTAAAAAACTTGATGAACTTGGCTTACGCAAGGAGGATCTCGATCTTATTCAAGAAGCAATCAAGCGTCCCTATGGCATCATCCTTATTACAGGGCCAACAGGTTCAGGTAAGTCAACTACCCTGTATTCAATGATTAACGAACTCGATAAAGAAACGAGAAACATTATTTCTCTTGAGGACCCTGTCGAGTACAATATGGCAGGGGTCAGCCAGTCACAAGTTCGACCAGAGATCGGGTATACGTTTGCAACAGGGTTGCGCACGACGCTTCGCCAAGACCCCGATATTATTATGGTCGGTGAAATTCGTGACGCAGAGACAGCACAGCTTGCGATACAAGCAGCTCTTACGGGGCACCTCGTTTTTTCAACACTCCATACAAATACGGCAATTGGTGCAATACCGCGTCTCGTGGATATGGGAGTTGACCCCTACCTTATTGCGCCGACATTGATTTTAGCGATTTCTCAACGGTTAGTAAAAAAGATTTGCCCGGGTGCTGAGAGCGAGATTGTTGATGAAGGGGAAATAAAAATAATGATAGAAAAACAATTTGAGGACCTCCCCGCAGAGTTCAAAAAGAAGATATCACTAGACAGACCTCTCTATGAAGCAAAAAGTACGAGTGATTGCTCTACGGGCACGCGAGGGCGTGTTCCTGTAGTGGAAATCTTCTCTGTCGATAAAGAAATAGAAAAAATTATTCTAACAGATCCAACTGAATTGAAGCTCTGGGAAGCAGCTCGAAGAAAGGGGATGCTTTCCATGAAAGAAGATGCCATCATGAAGAGTATGGACAAAATGGTGCCTTTCAAAGAGGTGAACATGCTCTAAGTAGGATACAGAGATGTCCTGCAGGTAAAAATAAAGTACCTCTCTGTTTGCGCTGATGGACTTTATCGTTTGTGTAGTGATATAATAAAAAATATGGAACAAAATCAGCACGGAAAAAAAATTCTTATTGTCGACGATGACAAGTTTCTCCTCGACATGTATACCTTTAAATTTACCGAAAGAGGATTTGAGGTTACGCAAGCTTTTGGGAGTATCGATGCAGTCAACAAATTAAAGGATGGGCTTCTTCCCGACGTTATGTTATTTGACGTTGTTATGCCTGCAATGGATGGTTTTGAACTCCTTGCACTTGTTAAAAGCGAGAAGCTCTCTCCAAATTCAAAAATTATTATTCTCTCGAATCTAGGGCAACCTTCTGATATTGAAAAAGGGCGTGAGCTTGGAGCAAATGGGTATGTAGTAAAAGCAGCAACAACCCCATCGGAAGTCGTTGAAAAAGTTCTCCTTGTTTTATCAGGAGAGGACGTCTTTACTGAGGTAAAATAAAATTATGAATAATACTAACTACAAAGAGGAGATTGAGAGCCTAATAATCAGAGCCCTTGCTGATGGAGCATCAGATATCCATCTTGCTGCAGGTCGTTATCCCACGTTCCGTATTTCAGGGAACCTTGTTCCCCTTATGAATCTTGCTGTATTAACGGCTGAGGATACTCTAGGGATTTTGACTGAAATTGTAAGTCCTGAATTCAAAGAACGATTTATTCAAGAAAAGGAAATTGACTTCTCTTATGATTTTCATGGGAAATCTCGGTTTCGCGGAAGCGCTTTTTATCAAAAGGGAACCGTGAGCGTCACGCTCCGAGCAATCCCTGTTCAAGCGAAGTCATTTGAAGACCTCAACTTGCCCCCTATCCTTGAAATGTTTACGAGAAAAAAACAAGGATTTTTCCTCGTCGTTGGTCCTGTGGGGCAAGGCAAGTCTACAACCCTTGCTTCAATGATAGAGCTGATCAACTCTATGCGTGCAGAGCACATTGTAACGATTGAGGATCCTATTGAATACTTATTTAGGTCAGAAAAATCGATTATTGACCAGAGAGAAGTTGGTATTGATACAAAAAGTTTCAAAACAGGACTTGATGCAGTTTTTCGTCAAGACGTTGACGTCATTATGATTGGGGAGATGAGAGATGCTGAAACAATAGCAACGGCAGTTACGGCTGCAGAGACGGGACACCTCGTTTTCTCAACCCTCCATACAAATAATGCGGCACAAACGATTGATCGTATCATTGACTCATTCCCCAGCGGGCAACAGGCGCAAATTCGTGTACAACTTGCAGGCAGTCTCGTTGGTATTTTTTCTCAACGCCTCATTCCCCGAATTTCTGGAGGACTTATCCCCGCATACGAGGTTCTTATTAACAACACGGCAATAGCAAGTCTTATTCGTGAAAGTCGTACCCATGAAATTGATATCGTTATCGAAACAGGGATGAAAGATGGTATGATTGATTTAAATAGAAGCCTCTCTGACTTAGTGCGAAAGGGTGAGATTACTCCAGAGAATGCCCTGCTCTACTCATTTAATCCGAAAGGACTTGAAAGGTACTTGTAGCCCTTCTTCTTATAAATTATGTTATTTGCATATAAAGCAGTCACAAAAGAGGGGAGAGAGACTTCTGGCGATATTGAAGCTCAGAATCAAGATGTCGCTATAAACTCTCTTCAGAGAAGTGGTTTTGTTGTTGTGTCTATTCGAGATGTAGACAAAAAGAGTCTTTTCGAGATTGATCTTGATATTTTTAATCGTGTTTCTCAAAAAGAAATCGCAATTATTTCTCGGCAAATAGCAACACTTATCGAAGCACATGTTCCTGCGCTAAAAACATTCCGCCTTATTGCATCGGAGTCTGAAAATCCTATTGTTTTGAAAAAGTTCACCGAAATCTCTGATGATATTCAGAATGGTATGTCTATTTCTGAGGCACTCTTCAAACACCCCCTCCTTTTCTCAGACTTCTACGTTAACATGATTCGCGGAGGAGAAGAGTCAGGAAAACTCGCGGAAACTTTTAGCGCTCTTGCTGACTACCTTGATCGCTCATATGAACTCATGTCCAAGGCACGTGGCGCGCTTATCTATCCTGCTTTTGTTATTGCAACCTTTTTTATTGTGATGATCCTCATGCTTACGTTGGTTGTTCCAAAGCTTGCAGATATCATTGCGCAGAGTGGGCAAGCGGTTCCTTTCTATACAACCTTTGTTATCAATTTGAGCTATCTCTTGGTGAATTATGGTGCCTTTGTCGCTATCGTTCTTGTCGCGATAGCATTTCTTATTTGGAGGTATTCTCGCGGAACAAGTTTTTTTGCAAATGCGAAACTATGGGCGCCGGTAATTGGGAATTTATTTCGAACGCTTTACCTTTCTCGTATTACGGACAATATGCACGTAATGCTGAGTAATGGTATTTCGATGGTGCGTTCTATCGAGATTACGGCAAAGGTTGTTGATAATGATATTTACCGTGATATTCTCGAGAAAGCTGTTACTGCCGTAAAGACGGGCTCACCACTGTCAGTGACCCTTCAAGGGCATCCAGAAATACCGAATGTTATGATTCAGATGATTAAGGTGGGAGAAGAGACAGGGGAGCTTGGTAATATCTTGCAAAAACTTTCGGTGTTTTATCAACGCGAAGTTACGAATGCTATCAATACGGTTATTGCAATGATTGAGCCAGCGATGATTGTCGCTCTCGGTATTGGTGTAGGTGGGGTTCTTGCATCCGTGCTCGTCCCTATTTATCAGATTGCAGGGAACGTCTAACAATCTTGGAGGAGAGGTAGATGTTATATCTAAGCTTTGCTAATTATCCACAAGCTCCTTGCGT
>JAVHQE010000103.1:0-2360 GCA_036170975.1 Minisyncoccota bacterium
GCTCGAAAATGAGAAAGAGTACTTTCTCATTTTGCTCGCTCTACGTCGCTAATAAAGTATATCACACCAACCCCAAGAAAGAATTCATTTTTATAAAAAACACCGACGAGATTACTCTCGGCGGTATTATGAGTTGATACTTTGCCAGCTATCGGTCAAAAAGTTCCCTGAGGTGCGGTTCGTTACCGTTCTCAATAATCTGGATCTTCCCACCGTTTGTCAAAGAAAGGCGTGCTGTTTCAAGCGCGCGGTAAAAGCGAAAGAACTTCGGATCCTTGCCATAAGCAGAATTATAGATCCGTGTTGCCTCTGCGTCACCCTCGCCCATCGTGATCTGAGCTTTTTTCTCCCCCTCAGCCACAATCGTCATCACCTCCTGGTCCGTCTGGGCTTTTTTGTTGGTGTTCTGTTCGTTGCCTTCAGCCCGATACCCGTCGGATATCTGCTTCCGCTCTGCATTCATTCGCAGATGAACAGATTTCTTGTTTTCCGGTGGCAAATCCGCCCGCGTAATTCGTACGAGCGCAGCTTCCATACCGAACCCCTTAATGCCCTCGTTTGTTTCCTTGGTGATGTTTACCATGATCTGATTACGATCTTTGTCAATGATCGCTTCCAGATTATGTTTTCCAAGCTCACTTCGAATGGCATCGTAGGAGACCGCATCCACCCTTGTCAGCGCATTTTGCATTGTCTTCAACTGTTGGTAAAACTTAATACCATCAGTTATACGAACAATAACAAAATCATCAACCAGCAATGCCTTTTTGTCCGCAGTGATCATGCTACGAGGACTTGCATCCCACATATAGTATGGCTTCGGCAGAAAGACAATTGTTTGAAAAGGTGGTGGGAGCTTGAAATGTATTCCCGGCTTGACCACTTCGCCAACAGGCTCGTTCCATTCGAGAACCAATGCTCGCTCAGTTTCTGTCACCGTATACGTACACATGGCGAACACACTGAGAACGACGGCAACAAAAGCAAGTTGCGCGCCACAAATAGATACAAAATTGACAATCCAGCTCATCTGAGCTGATTCTGTTTCAAATTTCCTCATGACTACTCCTTCGTTTTCAGTTGTTGACGATTGACGTCAAAGAATTTGAAGAGACTGCTGTCCTTACCACCCAAGTCAACAACTTGGTCAGAACCAGGCAAAACCGCATTCAGTGCCTCGAAGCGCATCCGCTGTGCCGTTATTTCTGGCGCCAGATGATACTTTTCCAACACCGACAAGAAACGATTTGCTTCACCCGTGGCTTCGGCTATGCGTCTGTTTTTATAGCCAATAGCTTTCTCGATCTTCTGATTTGCTGTGGCACGTGCGACAGGGATGTTCGCATTGTAGTAACCTTGCCCCTGTTGAACAAGTTGTTCCCTCTCTTCCCGTGCATTATTCACATCACGGAAAGCAGCCATCACCTCCAGTGGAGGATGGGCGTCTTGAAGGTTTACTTGCCCCATGTGAATGCCCATGCTTATTTTGCTCGCAAGGTCTTGTATCGATCCTGCGGCATCAGAAGCAACGACACCCCGGCCAGTAGTAACAACATCGTCAAACTTTTGCCCACCAACAACATTCCTGATACTGGATTCCGCAAGAGCGCGGAGAACCGTTTCGGGTTCGTTGACGTTAAAAAGCCATGCCGATGCGTCGGCAAGCTGGTACTGCGTCGTGAAATCAATCTGGACGAGGTTCATGTCCGAAGTGAACATTTCTGCCTCTTGCTGATTTTCCACGTACTTCTTCTCAGCGGGGTCGCCTTCAGTCCGAAACCCAACTTCCATCTGGTGCAACGCTGTTGTACCGACAATGGTTGCTGTTTCGATCGGCCATGGGGCTTTGAAGTGCAGGCCACCAGGTCCAACCGTACGAACGTTTTTCCCGAACTGCTGAATGACAACGCTTTGGTTGTTGTCTGGAACAAGCCAGGTTGACCAAAGTACCGTTAAAATAATCAGTACGAATATTACCAAAAATGGTGTAGGGATTTTAACCCCATCATCACCATATGGCACCAACAAGGAGCCAAGCGAACGAATTTTCATTTTTTACCTCTCTCTTAAAGAACTCTGTGAGGAAATCTCACAGTAGGTGTCTTATAGCATATTTTGGTACAAAAGTCAACACTTTCGCAAGTAACCCCGCACCCCTATGAGCCTGTCTTTGCGAACGAAGTGAAGCAATCCAGGAGTTAATCACTAAACCCTGGATTGCTTCGTCAGATTACTTCCTCGCAAAGACTAGGTTTATAGAGGATTTTTGTATAGGTGTGAGGGGTTACCTTCGCAAGTAACCCCGCACCCCTATGAGCCTGTCTTTGCGAACGAAGTGAAGCAATCCAGGAGTTAATCAC
>JAVHQE010000104.1:0-2359 GCA_036170975.1 Minisyncoccota bacterium
GCGCTATGATAGAGGTTTTGTGCGTCAATGAACATTGCAACACGTTGCTCTTTTTGTTTGATAATTGCCATATAAAATTGTTGAGTGCTCGTTTGTGTTCAAGGGGCGATTTTTTGACCCCTACCGTACGTAAATTACGCACTCGTTGTTATTTAATTTATTAAAAAATGATTACTGTACTCAGTATCTCACAAGTGAGGATAAACAAAAAGCCCTGAATCAGTTGACTCGGGGCTTTTTGAAGAATCCTTTATTTCAAACCGATTTTCTTTACTAACACATCGTAACGATCCTTGCTTTTGCGCTTGAGATAGCTGAGATGGGTACGACGATCTGCAACCATTTGGAGAAGTCCACGACGAGAATGGTTATCTTTGTGGTTTTTCTTCAAATGAAGAGCGAGTTCATCGATACTTTTGGAGAGAATAGCAACCTGAGCCTCGGGAGAACCCGTGTCAGTAGCGTGCATCTGCACCTTTTTGATAATATTTTGTTTCTGCTTTGTCGTAATCATTGGGGTAACTCTAGCATATCTTGCCTATAAATGCAAGTCCTTGGCCAGAGAGGCTGTTTCTTCACTATTTATCAGCCTCCTTACTCCTCGTCAGGTTCTTTTTGGGGGATAACCTCGATACCGCTCATATCGTTAAAATCCTTAGAAAGAGCAGGGGGGAGATCTGTTGTCTTTGGAGAAGTTTCGTCAAGGAAAATACCCTGTTCTGCGAGTACTCGTCGAGAAACACCCTCTTCCTCTTTTTGGAAGTGTTGCTCAATCTCTTCATCATCACCAAGATTTCGTGAATCAGTGAATATAATACCATCGTCGGAAGTCATGTTTTAAATTGTAACGCAACGCAGTATAAAAGTCTATAAAAAATTATCTTGTGTAAAATTATTTTTTATATTCTGGTATACTTAAGCGTGTCGCACAATATGTTTTTTTATCATTTTTCTCTTACGATATGTCTCTTACTCTCTTTAAACGCCAATACCTTGAACACCTTGAAATAGAAAAAGGGCGTAGCCTGAAGACTATTGAAAATTATGAACGCTATTTGAATCGTTTTTTTGATTTTGCAAAAGTTGATGAACCTCTGGCCATCACTGATGACTTGATTCGCGAGTTTCGCTTGTGGTTAAATAGGCAGCCTTCTGGGAGCAAAAAAGGAGGAAGCACTGAAACTTTGAAGAAAAAAACACAAAACTACTACCTCATTGCTCTTCGTAGTTTTTTGAAATATTTACGGAAACGCGGAGTGGATTCATTGTCTCCTGAACGTATTGATCTTGCCAAGACCGCCGAGCGTGACCTTGACCTCATTTCGACCGCTGACCTCGAGCGACTACTGCAAGCACCCGACGGAAGCAGTGTTGCAGGCTTGCGCGATAAGGCTATTTTGGAATTGTTCTTCTCTACGGGGCTCCGTCTTTCTGAACTCTGCTCTCTTTCTCGAGAGCTTGATCTTAATAAAGATGAATTTTCGGTACGAGGAAAGGGGGAAAAGGTGCGCGTCGTTTTCCTTTCTGACGCTGCGAAAATGGCACTGCGTGCATACCTCGCGAAGCGCAAGGATATGGACGACGCATTGTTCATACGGCAAGTGGCAGATTCTCAAAAAGAAAAATCCTCAACGAAAGAATCTCTGCGCCTTACTCCCCGCTCCATCGAACGCATGGTGAAGCATTATGCAGTCAAAGCAGGGATTTCAAAAAAAGTTACTCCTCATGTTATTCGCCACTCGTTTGCTACCGACCTCTTGAGTAATGGTGCTGACATTCGCTCTGTGCAAATGATGCTCGGGCATGCAAACATTGCGACGACACAAATCTATACGCATGTAACTGACGCACAACTCCGCGACGTGCATAAGAAGTTCCATAGTAAGTAAATCACTCCTATGGGTCTTTGCGAGTACTCGAAGCAATCCAGTATGTGTATTCAGTAGGAGTACTCTTTTCTCTGCTATACTATCCCCATGAACCTCATCTCCTGGAATGTAAATGGCTTGCGGGCAATTCATAAAAAAGGGAACTTCGCTGATATTCTCAAGAAAGATGCGGATATTTTGTGTTTTCAGGAGACAAAAGCTGAGGCGGAACAACTTGCAGAAGAAGTGCGCAATCCTGCCGGATATTTTTCATATTTTTCTCATTCAAAAAAACGCAAAGGGTACAGTGGTGTGGCGGTATATTCAAAAATAAAGCCCGAAAAGGTTGAGGAAGGGATGGGGGTTTCTGAATTTGACCAAGAAGGGCGTTTACTCGTTGTTTACTATAAAGATTTTGTGCTTTTAAACTGTTATTTCCCAAATGGGGGTGGCGGATCGGAGCGCCTCGCTTTCAAGCTTGATTTCTATGA
>JAVHQE010000105.1:0-2265 GCA_036170975.1 Minisyncoccota bacterium
AAAACCGGGCTGGGTGCGGCTTTCACTTCATCCCACAATGACGAATGAAGAAATTTATTTTATTACAAACGCGATAAAAGAAGTATCAGAAAATATTTCTACCTGGAGCAGCGACTACGACTATTACGTAGAACAAAACGAGTTCTTTCACAAAAATGCAACGGATGAGTTGAAGAAGAAAGTGGAAGAGTTTTTTGAAATGGGGTGACGGGAGATTTTATTCCTCTGTTGCGTACTCGCCTCAGCCAAAGGCTGATAAATCTGGAGGCTTAAAGAGATTAGGCAGCAAAAGCTTAATTGATATTCTTCGGAAGATTACTTATTATTGTTATAGAAAGGAACAATAATATGGCTACCTCAACTTTGGCTCAAATGACTAAGAAAGAATTCACCAAAATTCTTTCTAATGTAGTCGAACAAAAACTAATAGAACTTTATGGTGACCCTGACGAAGGACTCATCATTAAAGATCGATTAAGAAAGAGACTTGTTCTCCAAAAAAAGGCTACTTCAAAGGGTGATCGAGGTGTAGATTTATCCTCTGCAATGAAACAACTCGGTCTTGGATAAATTTTGTACATCGTATCTTTCCTCAAGTCAGCAATCAAAGACCTTAGCAAAATCGACAAACTTACTGCAAAACGTTTGGTCGATCACATCCAATGGTTATCAGCTAATCTTGAATTAACCAAGTTATTCCCTCTCAAAGGCGAACTTTCCGGACTCTTTAAACTTCGTGACGGCTCTTATAGAATTATCTATGAGATAAACCGCAAAGACAAGACCATTATCGTGCATTTTGTCGGTCATCGTAAAAATATTTACAAGTTAAAGTAGAACCATTTTCTTTTGCTGCTTAACGCCGTGTTAAATTAAACTCCAACACTGCCTCATTAATTATTAACTCACCTTACGCAGAACCGAATTAGCTGATTTCACAAATAGGTGATTTTAAAATTCTTAGTGAAACTGAGTGAGCTAAGGGTCTAAGTGGTAAAGGATTTTCCACCACTAAGGCACTAAGAGCACAAGGAAACACTAAGAAAAATATTTGTTTTGCGTGAGATGAGTTATTAAAACTTTTCTATTAACCCACGACTTTAGTCGTGGGGATTTACACCATATCTTACGCCGCAACCGATTCATCGGTTTGTGCTTTATAAATTGTAGAAAGCACGAACATTTTATCTAAGCACCCGCATTTGCAGAATGTCAGCGATATTTCCGCCAAAGGCGGATCAGCCTATGGCTGAGAAAACTAAAAAAACTACACCTTAAACTCTTTAATAATCTTCTGTATCTGTTCTTCACTTATTCCGCTACCATATTCTGTTGGTTTGTTCTTCTTTTCAGTGTTGTAATTCTGGTTCACTGCCGGATTTCCCGCACGGGCTCTCAAACGGTCCTCTATCTCTTGAATAAAACTTCCGCCCTGATTTGTAAATGATGACGAAGTCTTGCCACTGTTAATCGGATTCGTTTCAAACGCAAGATATTTTACATTCATCAGATGTTTAGCTGAAACGTTTTCCGAAATGATCGATCCGCCCCAGGTTCCCGGTCCAAGTGTTAAGGATGGAAGAAGGGAAGTAGTAAATCCAACCGCGCCAAGCGAAGCGACTGTGTTCGCCAGAATTCTAAATGCCGGTTTTTCTAGAGCGAACTTCATAATGATCTCGTTATCGTTGCTGTGGATAGACATTGTGTGTCCAACTCCGCCGAACTGAAGTAACTCAATACATTTATGGCAGCCTTCAAGCCAGCCATCGACTGTGTAAAATGCTAAAATTGGTGAAAGCTTTTCATAAGAAAGTGGTTCTTGTTTCCCTACGTTTGTGCATTCTGCAACTAAAACTTTTGTTGAATCGGGAACAGAAAATCCGGCATGACTTGCAATCCACGGCGCAGGTTTTCCAACTATATCGGGATTAATTCTTCCATCTTTTAAAATTGCTTTACCGAGTTTTATTTTTTCTTCTTCGTTTACAAAATAACAACCCTTATGTTTTGCTTCTTCAATTACTTTGTCACGCAACGGTCTGTCAACAATCATCGCCTGCTCGGAGGAACATAAAGTTCCATTGTCAAATGTAGTTCCGTAAACAATATCTGCAACGGCTTTTTTATAATTCGCGGTTCGTTCAATAAACGCCGGAACATTTCCCGAACCAACTCCGTAAGCGGGTGTGCCGGAACTGTATGCGGCTTTTACCATCGGGTTGCTTCCGGTTGCAAGAATAACGGCAATGTTTTTATCGTGCATCA
>JAVHQE010000106.1:0-2261 GCA_036170975.1 Minisyncoccota bacterium
CAGCAAAATGCGCGGCTCAAGCCGAGGCCGGTTCTCCTTGCCTATCCAGGTGAGCTCAAGTTTCTGCTTCATGCTGTTGTGCCCCCAATATCACCGCCATCTGTAAATGAGACACCCATCATCATCTTGTAGTGTCCATCGTTCCCTGATTTCTCGAAGATCGCCTTAAAAACTTTCAAATATGAATCAACCATTGACTCATCAACCGTAACGTAAAGGTCATCATGTGCATAGTGCGACCCATCATGCACCCATGAACAAAGCGACTTGCAGATAATCCGCTCTCTTCCTTCGAACATTGCACACAGATGATCAAAATCAATGCCGCCTAGAATTTTGAAGTAGTTTTCAAGGATTCTGCGAAGCGTATTTTGAATTGCGAGGTTCGAGCGATCAGACTTTCGCACTTCCGCCCATAGCAACTCATATGATGTTTTGATTGGGTTAGTCGGGTACTTTTCTACTTTGGATGTCTGCCCTAGCTTGCGAACAATCCAGAATGTTTCCTCGTTCATAGCCACATTTTTTCGCTTGGAGTTGTAGGTCACTTCCTTGTGGAAGTAGACATTGTGCGTGAGAACGAATATTTGTTTGATGTGACCACTTCCAGAGCGAACCTCATCGAAGAGCCCTTTGATAAGGCTACCGACAATAAAGAGAATGTCACTATCGAGGCTGGAAACTGGGTCGTCAAAGACTACAACTCGGTCAGTTGTCATCCCACTGTCGGAAGTGCTGCCTTTAAGCAAATGGTAAAAATACAGGAAGGTAACGAAGGTTTTCTCACCCTCGCTCAATGTCGCCTTGGCATCGGTCCCATCCGAACGCACAAGCTTGTAGGACGTACCGTTTGTTGCTTTTGCAAGCTTGAAGCCTTGAAACCCAAACGACGACAATAGGCTATTGATGCCGTCAATCGTAGGCTGAACACTTGTAGTTTGTTTTTCCAGCTCACTAATCTCAGCCGCTTTTTTCAACTTATCCGTTTTCGCCGTTGTTAAGCTTATCGTCATCTCAGAAATAGCTTTATCCAAGCCATCTTTCGCCGTCTTGTATGCAGCGAGATCAGATTTCAGTTCTTCAAGAACGAACTTCCACACCTGCGCGGTCAGGGTCGCACGCTCAGGTGTGAGGTTAGCGACCATATTATTGTGTGTAGCCACTTGGGTATTGGCCGCGTCAATCAGGGTCTTGATCGCTGTGCAGACATTACTCAGCGATTCCAGCTCGATCACCTGGCTCGCCTCTCTCTTCTTTTCAGAAAGGCGTTGATTGTTCAGGGTGATTTTTGTATCAAGAAGCTCTTTCTCTGCTTTCAATTTCTCGACATCAAGGAATTTAGACGATGTCGCAATGATTCCAGCAAGTTGTTGCTGCACTCGGGCGGCTTCGGTAGCGTAGTTCGTAACAAGGTCGTCAATCGCCTTGGTTTCTCCCAGAAAAGTCTCGTCAAAATACTCATTCAAGCTCTTTGCAAATGCGTCAGTCGTTTCTTGTTGGCAGAATGGGCACACCCCATCATTTACATCAAAATATCCCTTTCCACCTTTAACCCAGTCACTGTTCCCGAGTTTCTTTATCATTGCTGCAATATCAACATCTTCCTTGCCGATAACGCGCTTCGTCAATATTTGAGCCGTTTCATGCGCAAGGAGTGTGCTTGTATCGACAGCGGGAATTGTCGCCTCCTTAATGGGGGTGGAGCCGAAGACGCTTTTTGCTTTCTTCTCCAGTTCTGCCAAGGTAAGGAGCGTCGCTTTATTGATCGCTTGCTCCTGAAGCACTTTACCTTTGAATTTTTCCGAGTTATTCCGATACCCCTCGAAGCCGCCTTGCAGTTTTTTATCGTACTTCTGCTTTTGTACCCAACACTTGTCCTTTAGTCCCGTCTCAAGCGTCGTCAGCTCACCTTTCTTGCCACCATTCCCATCCGCCCCCTGAAGCCCCTGAGTTAGGGTTTCGATCTTGTTTGTCAGCGCGTCCAATTCACTCTTTGCCGCTGCAATCTTTGCCAGCGTATCGCTTTGCTTTTCGCCTAGAGTGAACACCCCTTTCAATTCTGGTGATTGTGTAAAGCTCCGTTCCACGAAATCATGGTTGTAAACCATCGGCTGAAGTTTCGTTCCAGCACGCCAAGAGACCTTGCACGCTGGGAATTCAGTTTCTTCCGAAATTACGCGACTGATAGTGGTTTTCCCTGTGCCGTTTGGATTAAGTCCGTAAACTGCTGTAAATAATGGGTGGGCAGCCACCGCTTCGGT
>JAVHQE010000107.1:0-2179 GCA_036170975.1 Minisyncoccota bacterium
CCCGATTTACGCCGTGAAAGGGCGCTGTCCTAACCGTTAGACGATAGGGCCGTTAATTCAACCCGCATAGTATAGCAATTTTTGTCAAAAATGCAAAAAAGTGCTAGATTAACAGAGTTCTTTTGTTTGAGGTGGGGGAGAGTCGTATGTTGTTGTCATTGCGAGTACTCGAAGCAATCTAGTGCTTCATTCACTCTGTTACTATCTCTTCGCAGAAGAGCGACAATTTGAAATTTATTGGAGATGTGGCTGAGTGGTTGAAGGCACCGCACTCGAAATGCGGCATATGGGAAACCGTATCGTGAGTTCAAATCTCACCATCTCCGCCAGTGTTTTTATCAAAAATAGTTTATAATTTTAAAAAATAAATAACGGGCGGTTAGGCGAATCAGTAGATTCGTGGCTCGGCCATAAACTATGGTTGTAATTTGCGCCAAGTGATAGAATGGGGGATAGTAATATAATTACAAAAAAATAAATAACGGGCGGTTAGCTCAGATGGTTAGAGCGCTACATTGACATTGTAGAGGTCGGAGGTTCGATTCCCCCATCGCCCACAAAAAAATAAACCAAATGAGTAGCATTTGATGATTATTTTTTGCGAGATGATGGGGGAATCGAACCTCGTCCAAGAGTCTGCATCCAAGATGTAGTCCTGCTGGACTAGAATTTGCTAATTCCCCCATCGCCTACAACTTATATACCAGCAAAGTCCTTTATAAAGTGGAGCACGTATTTATTGGGTTTAGAGTACTATGTATCTTGGGTAATATGGGTTGTCGCTATTTTTTCAAATTCTAGTATAGTTAGTTTGTGCTTGTGGGGCGTCAGCCCTATTCGGCTAAATCATAAGCCGAAGGCAAGCATAACAAAATACCCAACTCCTTAAGGACGTTGGGTATTTTGTTTCTAGCTTTCCATTTCCTGACAGCAAAAATAGTACGCTTGACTTTACTATTTTACCATGTTAGTATCGCTTAATCGTTTTGCACAGGCTTCGTGGTTGCACTTATGTTATAGATTTGTGTATAATATAAGTGTACTCATGAACCGCAAGGTTTGTTCGGCTAAATAAATTTCATAAGCCGAAAGTGAGTACAACAAAACAGCTCTCATGTTATTGAGGGCTTTTTTGTTACACTATTTCTTCTTCCAGATGCTATAAAATGTTATGTTTCCTGAGCCAATTCTCCTTAGCACTACAGTAACAAGAGTTTCTTGTCGTCCTACAGTTTCTTTTAATATCCAGTACTCAACATCTTTGTTCAGTGATTTAGAATATTGCTGAGGGACATACTCGTGTATCTTCTTGGAAGTCTTTAGCACTGGAATTATTAAAGGCAACAGCCCAAGTCGATACATTCGTTCCTTGTGAGTCCTTGCATGTCCTAACCCGTCAAAAAGTAAATGGTGAAAACCCTTGGAATTAAAGATTATATCTTCATTTAAAATTGGGCAGTGGCACAGCGTTAATGTTTTGTACCAGACCCGTTTCTCATTTAGTAATTCTAAGTATTCTTTGTATGCCACAATAGTAGGATAATATCACTTATTCTAAATTTTCACTACCGTACTTAATGACAGAGTTGGTGAACAAGTGAATGATGTGAACTTTATCAGCCCATCACCAACTCTAGGTTTTCAATAGCTATTTTGATATAGTCTCTGTGACTGGCGAGTTCCGAAAGCCACGCAATTCGCCCACAACTATAATGAAAAAACTTACGGCGATAATCATAAAAGGAAATCCAAAGTTTATAGATCGTAATATACAAGCAGATAGATTTTATAAACGTATTAAAAATTTCCTAGAGACACTCGGTTACGAAGTCAAGGTTGATAATGGCGAGCCCTATACCTCTCCAGAAAAAGCAGATCTGTGGATTGGTCACTCAAGAGGTTCCGATAGACTAAGGTTTGCGCCCAAAGGAACACATATACTTGCCTTCGGTTCTTCTTCAAAGAATGCCATCAATCATCCGAAAGATAACTCTGTTAAAATTACGTATCCTTCAGATGTTTTGCCGAATGAGTTTCATTATGTATTTACAAAAAAAATGAGGGAGGCTATTTTAGCACAATCTTTTTGACCGGATAGCGAAATCGAATAGGGTAACACGTTGCCTTGCGAAGGTAACCCCTCACACCTATACAAAAATCCTCTATAAACCTAGTCTTT
>JAVHQE010000108.1:0-9962 GCA_036170975.1 Minisyncoccota bacterium
CTTCGTCAGATTACTTCCTCGCAAAGACTAGGTTTATAGAGGATTTTTGTATAGGTGTGAGGGGTTACCACGTAAAGACTATTCTCCCTTCAAATACTCCGGCGTATTTTGGTGCATCCAGTCAAACATTTGTCGCATTACAAATACGCCACCGATAGTGTTGGCATGGGGTCCACGCTCCATTACTACGGCAAAAGCATAGCGCGGTTTTTCATAAGGGAAAAATCCCATGGCCCATGAGTTAATATATTTTTTCCCTGCATCAATTTCTGCGGTACCTGTTTTACCGGCAACGTTTACGTACGGCACATTGAGTCCTGTCTCAGTACCACTATCTACGGCATCGCGCATTCCTTCACGCACAACCTGAAGATATTCCTCAGAAATTTGTATTTGGGTTTTTGGAAAGTCTTTTGCAGGTTCTCTCAAAAAATGTGGAGTTACGAGGGTTCCTCCGTTGGCAAGACTTGCCGCACTACGAAGTGCTTGGAGCAAGGTTACCTGAAAACCATATTGCCCAATAACCGTGTGGTAGGTATCACCCAAACGCCAAGGTTCCCCTTTAAACATTTTTGCTTTCCACTCAGGGTTTGGTATGGTACCAATTTTTTCATCAGTGATATCTACTCCCGTCAAAGACCCAAATCCGAACATACGGGCATATTTTTCGATGTTCGCAATACCAATGCCTCTTTGATTTTCAAATCCACCACCAATTTCGTAAAAATATACATCAGAGGAGATAGCTATCGCACGTCGCATATCAACCCACCCATGCGCTTTCCAGTCATTAAAAACTGATTTTATGCTTGGATAATAAGGGTTTTGAATTGAGATAGATCCCGTACTTAAAATTTGCTTTTCAGGAGTAATCACTCCTTCGTTTAATGCGCCAATTGCCATAAATGGCTTCACAATAGAACCTGGCGTATAGAGACCCGAAACAGCACGGTCAAGAAACACTGCGCGTTTATCCAGCTGGTATCCTTGAATAATCGTTTTATCTTTCGCTTCAGAAAGTATCTCACTCTCATACTCAGGATAGCTCGTCAATGCGAGGAGTTCTCCTGTCTCTACGTCCATAATAGCTCCTGCTCCTGCCATGTAGCCACGATCATGTGCAAGATCACGGATCGTTGCGTAAAGTTTTTCCTGTACGCGTGCATCAATTCCCAACGTTAGAGCAGGGCCATTTTCTGGTGGATTGATGATATTCCCCGATTGAGTCTTCCCCAGAGCATCCGTCTCTACTATCTGTAGTCCATTCTTCCCCGATAAAAGTTCATTATAAAACTGTTCAACGCCATCTTTCCCTACGAACACTTCCTGATAATAAAAACCTTTCGTGTCACGCTTTGGATAACTCACATAACCAAGTGCGTGCCCAAACCCTTCTGCTTTAATATAGGAACGATGAGGAAACGGCATCGTTACTGTCGTCGTTGACTCAGAAGCAATAAGGGCAGTTTTTGCGATATTGTCATCAAACGAATTCCATGCGAGAGGAACGTTGTTGCGGTCATAAATGACCCCGCGCATAGCAAAGAGCGGTGTGTGATCAAGACGATTATTTTCACTTTTTTTAAAAAATTCTTCACCGTGATAAATTTGTAAATCTGCGACTTTCCCAAGAAAAACAATGGTGATGAGCAAGAACACCCCTAGGACACCAAAGAGAGAACCTTTCCCAATAGGTTGTTCAATACGCCCTTCAAACTGATCTTTATCAAAGGAAGGAAGATTTTTTGAATCAAGAAAAATCTCGTCAGGGTCTATATCTCGGGAAAGTTGCTTGAGGTAATGTTTTGAGATTCTCTTTGACATATGCGAAGGTACGTGAGCGCAGTAATTATTTTCTTTATTAATTCCTAATTGCTTTTTTAATACGGAGGACTATGAGAAAAATCCCCAGGGAAGAGACTAGCCCAATGATACCGAAACCATAAAGAATATTCGTTCCATAGAGAAGGTCAAGAAGAAAACCGAAAACAATGGCCTCACCATAAAAAGGAAATAAATAAACACCAATTGCGACGAACGTGAACAGGCACCACCAAGGAAGGTAAAAAAGCGTAGCGAGGAGAACTAGATCAAATAAAACTCGTTTCATTATCATCTTTTTATTTTTTAATTATAACTTCTACTTCGTGGATATCTGCAATGTTAAACGGTGTTCGAAAAAAAACGTTTACAAAAGGGAGTGCGGGTTCTTCCTCAATAAGACCAACTACACCCAAAATAAGATTTCCTTTGGGAAAGATTACCGTGTCTCCTTTTTCTACAGGAGAACCCTTGGGAAGCTTTGCTTCAAAATTCCCCATACCGCGCCCATGTGCAGACGCTGGTATAGACTTTGTGCCGATAAAAACAATACTTTCCTCACCTGGAGAAGAGTAGAGTTTTACTTTTGCCGAAGACGGATATACCTCAGCAATCGCACCAATGACGCCTGCATTTGCATAAACAACAAGGTCCCCCAGAGCAATGCCATGATCTGTCCCCGCATCAATTTCTAGAATGTCATACGGGGACCACCGAGGACTCGACAACACTTCTGCAGAAACCCGATTATCACTCCCCGCGCGCCCAAGAGCGTCCTCCAGTTTCAAAACTTTTTCAGAAAGGAGATTTCTATCGAGTACTTGTACCTGCATACGCGCAACCTCCTCGCGAAGAATAGTATTCTCATAGACGAGAGACCTCTTAATTTTAAAATTTGTTAAAAAAGTATCCCGGCTTTCCAGTGCGACTGCACGCGTTTTCCAAATACTTGGAGCAACGATATAGAGCACTTGAGACAATGCGGTTCGAACGGGATTGTAGGAAAGCGCAAAAATGCTTATCGCAAGAAAAATAATAAGCGCGAGATTCTTCCCTCTTAATAAAGAATTATCGCGGAGGCGCATCATTTTCATGCTCAATAAGAACTTCACGGAATCCATCCATTTCCTCGAGAATAATCCCTGTTCCTCGTGCGACTGCCGTCAAAGGGTCGTTTGCAACGTACACAGGAACATGCAATACCTGTGAGAGAAGGTCATCCAGCCCACGAAGGAGAGCCCCTCCGCCAACAAGAATTATGCCCCGGCTCATCACATCAGAAAGTACCTCGGGTGGTGTCGTTTCAATGACCTCTTTCACCGCATCGACCAAGCCAGCAATCGAAACGCTCATTGCTTCTCGAATATCTGTATCAGTTACGACAACTTCGCGAGGAAGCCCCGTCACAAGATCACGCCCGCGGATTACTGACTCCATAGGACTTACTCCTTTTTTTACTGAGCCAATAGCAATTTTTACACTCTCTGCGGTGCGCTCACCAATAAGCACTCGAAATTCATCGCGGACATAGTTAATGATATCGTTATTCAAACGATCTCCTGCAATATGTAGATTCTTCGAACGCACAATTCCCCCTAGTGAAATAACGGCAATATCGGTAGTACCACCCCCAATATCAATAATCATATTTCCTACGGGGTCTTTTACGGGAAGTTTGATTCCGATTGCTGCGGCCATTGGTTCCTCAACGATGTGTACCTCACGTGCGCCGGCATTTTTTGCAGCATCATAAACTGCACGAATCTCAACACTCGTGATGCCCGAAGGTACCCCCACAACCACGCGTGGACGTACCGTCTTTTTACTAATTTTATTTGCCTTATTGATTAGATACGAAAGCATTTCTTCTGTTACTTCAAAGTTTGAAATAACTCCGTCAACAAGAGGGCGGATTGCCACAACGTGCCCTGGGGTACGCCCGATCATTTGCTTTGCTTGAGAGCCAAGAGCAACAACGGTTCCCGTTTTTTGATTTACCGCAACCACTGACGGCTCGTTGATAACGATACCGTGGTCACGTAAGTAGACAAGCGTATTCGCAGTACCAAGGTCGATACCGATGTCATTAGAAAAGAGTTGGTAAAATTTATCAAACATACTATTATTTTTTTAACAAAGTAAAAAGCTCACCACGCGACACCATGGAAACTTCTCCCGTTGCACGATCCTTCACTTCAAAAGTTCCATTTGCTAACGTCTTTGAGGATACAACCACACGAGTAGGAATGCCAATAAGGTCACTGTCGGCAAACTTCTCCCCCGCGCGGAGATCGCGGTCATCCCACAGTACTTCGATGCCTTCTGTCAAAAGTTCGTCATACAACTTTTGCGCCTCAGTATGAACAGTAGTATCTTCTGTAGTCCCGAGCTCTACAAGGTGCACCGCAAATGGTGCAACCACCCGAGGCCATACAAGCCCTTTATCGTCAGAAAATATTTCGGCGATAACTCCCATAAGCCGAGTAACGCCAATACCATACGAACCAAGGAATACAGGTTTTTTGCTCCCCTCTTTGTCGGTGAAGAAAAGGTCCATCTGTTCACATTTTCCTGTTCCAAAGGTAAAAATATTTCCTACTTCTGCGGCTTTTTTTGCCTCAAAATCTTCTTTCTTCTTACCAAGATTTTGCAAGGTTTCCTCATTAAAAATCTCTTCATTGATTGCGACGCTACCGTCTTTGTGAACGTAGATAATGTCCTCCCCTGCTTCACAAATCGTTTGAAACTCATGACTAAACTTATCAGTAAAAACACCACCCGAAGCAGAGGTAACGTAGGTAATATCTCCTAACCCAACTTTTTTATAAACACGCAAATATGCTTCGATTGCTTTATTATAAAAATCCATATGCTCTGCCTCGTCGATGCAATATGAATACATATCCTTCATAACAAATTCTCGACACCGCATGATACCACTCTTTGCACGGGTTTCATTTCTCAATTTATTCTGAAACTGATGTACGTAGCGAGGGAGGTCATGATAGCTTGCAATATGTGCACGCATCATGTTTGTAATAGGCTCTTCATGCGACCATCCAAATCCTACGTCCGTACCATTTTTTAATTTTGATTTAAACCAAATATCTGCTTTTTCATCATCCCATCGATCAGTCATTTCCCAGACCTCTTTATTCTGAAGTGTGGACATGATAATTTCTTGAGAACCCAACCTCTCCATCTCTTCAGCAACAATCTTTTTTATGTTATTGAGAACACGTAAACCAAGAGGGAGCATTGAATATACCCCCGCAAATTCTTTACTAATAAAACCAGCGCGGATAAGAAGCTGTGCGTTCTTCGCGGACTCATCTGCAGGAACCTCCTTGCGTGTTTTAGTAAAAAGTTGTGACTGCTTCATATCTGTGTATAGTACCTTAAAATTTACGAGAGACCAAATAAGTTGACCTTACCGATAAAAAATGTTAAAGTTGTGCCAGTTTTAAAAAGTGGGCACATGCCCGATTTTATTGTTTTTTACAAAGGGGAACAACTATGAATTACTTGTATGCATTTATTCTTTTTTTACTTCTCGCGGTAGTGGGAATATCCATCTTTTCCACCAGGAAGAAACCGGGGAAATCGGAGGAAGAGGAATTCTTGACCGCCGAAGAAGTGACTGACGCAGAAATGTTGAAAGCTGCAGAGGAAGCTGCAACACTCGAAGACGCAGTGCGTGTATATCATCACGCACGACACGGAAGCGAGGCAGAGCAGGTTGCAGAGAGAAAATGCCACTGTGAAGAATTCTGGTGTAATTCACTCTTGGCCGTTTTGCACGCGGAAACAATCCCTGAACTTAATAATGCAGAGAAAATGGCACAACTTTGCGGAAATAAACTCGCTTTGAGTTTTGTCCCCCTTGCGCATGAAAAAATTTCAAGGATTGCAGTTGAGCATGCCACGGGAAACCCTGAAAAAATAATCCTTGTGGCAGAAGACGCCCCCAAGGGAGGCGAGGCGCACCTCATAGCGTTTCTTGATCTTCAAAGGCTTCTTTCTCCAGCAGGCGCTAATTTCCATCGCCCATCCAAATAAACTTGGTCCTAGCCATACGAAAGTGTGGCTTTTTTCTTAGAATCTATCCTTGCATCAACTTCACCACATCGTGGAATGTCACAAAAACCATAAGGACAATGAGGAGTAAGAACCCAATACCGTTCACGGCATTCGCAATCTCAGGTTTAATGCGTGAACGCGTAATTGCTTCGATAATAATAAACAAAAGTCGTCCTCCATCGAGCGCGGGGAAAGGCAGAATATTAATCACCGCAAGATTGATTGAAATCAATGCCATTAAAGAGACAATGTGCATGAAACCAAGCGCCGAAGCACCTCCCACGATACTTACAATTCCTACTGGTCCTGAAATCTCAGACAAGTTTGCTTGCCCAATAAATATATTTTTAAAGAACCTAACCATGCTCCGAGCGGTCTCTTCTGTAATGGAAATCGTTGTGGTAACTCCCGTGGCGAATGCGTGATAGGGTGAAAGTTTTAAGGTACCGATCATATCGAGGGATACCCCCATGGCACGCTTTTCGTTAACAATACCGTCTCGGGGACGGACGATCGTCGTTTCTGTTTTTCCGTCACGAAGATACGTCAACAAAAGTTCATCATGCGTAGCAATAAATTTTTGAGCTGGTGCAACGAGCGGAGCAGAAAGATGTTCCTCTCCCGCAGAAAGGCCAATGATATTGTCCCCTGCTTTTAATCCAGCAGTCTGTGCGGGAGACTGAGGAAGTACTTGTGTAATTGTGAGGGCTACTCCTTGAACCTCCTTACCGTATATTGAATCATCAAGAGAGTACGGCATCCCTACCATAAACCCAAGACTAATAAGAATCCAGGCAAAAAGAAGGTTAAAGATAATTCCTGCACTGATAACCCATGCTTGTATAGATTTTGATTTATTAAATAAACTGCGCGATGAATCTTTTCCTTCAATCGAGTCTACGTCCGGTGTTTCCCCGAATATTTTTACAAACCCACCAACAGGTAACAGGTTCAGCGAATAGACAGTTTCCCCAATCTTTTTTGAAAAAAGGCGTGGAGGGAATCCAATACCAAATTCATCTACGCGTACCCCCGAACGCTTAGCCGCGATAAAATGTCCTAGCTCATGCGTCAGAACAAGGATTGCGAGAATAATAATGAAGAGGATGATGCTCATAATTCTAAATATTTAATTTCTAATTTTTAAACAATGTATTAATTCTCTAATTTCCAAAATTAAAATTAATATGTTGCAATTACAAGATTTTACTCCCCTAATATTTCTTTTTCCTTTTTGCCACCGAGTGCCTCGAGGGTTGCATTTGCTTCATCGACAATTTTTTGCAAATCTTCGAGGGCGCGCGTTTTCTCATCTTCGCTGATATCACCGTCACGCTCACTTGCAATAATTTCATTTTTTGCTTTTTCGCGCTCCCCCTTGAGTGCGACGCGTGCATCCTCTACTTTGTCGCGTGCGATTTTCGTGTAGGCAATACGACGCTCCGTCGTAAGGGGTGGGAAGAACATGCGAAGTCCATCACTGTCAGCGGAAACAGAAACGCCCAGGTTCGCTGCATTAATTGCCTTCTCGATTTCTTTCCCGTTCGATTTCTCCCACGGTACAATACGAATCGTGCGTGCGTCTTCATTGGCAATCGTTGCCACGTGCTGTACGGCAAGTTGTGCGCCATAAGACTCGATAAACACTCCATCAAGAATTGCGCTCGACGCGCGTCCGGTGTGGATTGCCGAAAGTTCCTTCCCCAAATGCTCTGCCACCCCCGCTACTTTACTTTTAAATTCTGAAAAATCGTATGTCATATGAGAAGTATAGTAGCAAAAATTATAAAGATAACAAAATAGTAATTATGAACAAATAATGAAGAACGCTATCCCCTATTCTGCCTTTTTATTCGGTGTGTAGGTAAGGGAAAAACCAAACTTTTGAGCAATATTCTCATAAAACTGCACCGATTGTTCCGATACACTCTTTGGAGGTTTCGCTACCATATAATTAACAAGAGCATCTCTTTGAATCTTCTCATCCGGAGTAAAAGATTTAACCATTTCCAACGCTTTCCTATCAAAACCTATTTTAAAAAGAATAGTTTTAGCAACATTATCCCCTTGTCCTGATCGCGCTTTTAATACTGAATATAAAAAACGCGAGTCACCATAAAACTCCTCTTTAACCTTATCGATATACTGTTTTTCTTGAATATCAAGAATTGACCCTCTCTTATCTTCTATCTCATTAAAAAAGTCCTTATATTTTCTCAAAAAATTTTGCCCTTGTCCCTCGTCAGAAATTTTATATTCCCACTCTCCTGTCGGATCTATCACCCGCTCGTGTACTACCCCACTATTTTTTTTAGCAAAATCATTAAGAGTAATTGCACTGGAAAAATCCATTTCTGATGGTTGCATACTAGGCGAAAGAATATCCCCCTTCTTTATCCCATTAAGTTCTTCAACCGTGATTACTCCGGCAATAACAAATGCCTCCAAAGGGTGGGTATGTACTAATTCAATTTCTTCGCCTTTCTCTAGTGCGTCAAAGGCCTCCTGGGGGACACTTCCTGATGTCTTTCCGGCCTCTTTCAAAACAAGAGGTTTCCACACCCCATCTTTCCCCTTTAGTGAAACCAGTATACGCTCATTGGTATCTGTCATAACTGATTCATGGAGAGTCTTCATTGCATCTTCATACGACGGAAGTACTTCCTTTGTTTCTACTTGAGCTGTCTGGGCAAACTCATTCACTGTTTGCTCAGACGAAGGTGGTTCAACAACTTGTTCTTCTGCAAAGGAGTATGCTGGCGACGTGGTACCAAGCACGAGCGCAGTTGTTGCCACGGCACCAACCTTGCGTACCCGCTCAACAAAACCACGACAAGAATTGCGTGCTTTTTCATTAAGAACATACAGACGTTGAGTAAACCCACCATCCTCCAAAACCCCCTTAGATTCCTCTTTAGTAAGATCAAGGTTTGTACCAAAATCCTCAAGACCAATGTTTCCCTCTGATTGTTCCAGTTTCTTGAACTCCTCCTCCCCCTCTTGAATACTTTTTTCTGCTTCATCAAAAAATTGCTCAGGAACGCTTCCTTGATCCTCTTTTTTTTCTTGTAGGACAATCGGGTTAAGCTCTTGCCGTATTTGCGGTTCAATATTATTTTCCATCGTTTTGAATTTCAGCGCTTATCTTTTTTATTGCGCGCTCTTCAAGCGCCCGGCGTGCTTCTTCTAAAATTACCGCCCGTTCTTTTTCTATATCTGCCATTTCAGACTGAAATTGCTCCTTGCTTTGCACAAGTTCCTCGGTAGCATCTGCGAGCACTTTTCGAACACGATTTTGGTCGGTAATGGACATGGTTATTTAGTAGTATGCACCACTATCGCCAAATGCTCAAGCAACATTTTTGGTGACGAACCGCGATCAGCGAGATATGTTTTCGCTTGAAAAAGCTCGCGAAAAATATGCGCGGTTACCTCATCTGTCTTGCCGACTGTCTGTGTATACAAAGTACGTTCGAGGGTATCCAGTACGCGACGCACTAATTCTCGGTCGATAGGCTCACCTGATTTCTTTTCGGTAAGTTTTTTAATCATGGCAAAGCGGTCTTCGAGAGATGCCGTGAGAAATTTTTCAACAAAAATTTTTGACTCATCGGTTGAACTCGTACTTAACGAAGTGACGAGCACACGTGAACGAAGTGTCGGTAAAAGGATTTCTGCACGCGGAAGGATGATGAAAAAATGAGTATCTGGAGTTGGTTCCTCAAATGTTTTTAAAAGGGCATTTTGCGCCTCATGGGTAAAAGATTTTGCGCCGATGATAAAGATTTTGCGCACACCAGCAAAGGCAACTCGCGTTTGAGCATCCTTGAATCCCCGAGCTTCATCAACACCAAGCACCTCGTAGTTCTCTACGGCGACATCGGGGTTCCCTTTTATTTCAAGACCGAGATTACGAGTAATGGCAGAAGCAAGTACCGGGAAAATATCATCATACATGCCGGCAAGCACGTGCGCGTGATGCAAGTACCCTGTTTTTTTATAGTGTTCAAAAAGGTGATCCATGGTTTTCATCATACGCTATCTCGTATTTTTGTAGTACT
>JAVHQE010000109.1:0-2160 GCA_036170975.1 Minisyncoccota bacterium
GAATGGCACGTGAATCGAATTAGCTATAGGAAAAATGCCATGCTTTTATTCATCGCTTTTATTCATCGTAATTGCTACCATCGTCATTTTGTTTGCCAACAAACATTACTTCATCGGCAAAAAGCAACAATCGGAATCCGCTAATGGCAGCGAATCGTTCACGCGCTTCGTCTTTTTTATGCTGATGTGTGTTGTGCTTTGGATTGTGATGAGGTTTGCACTCAGATTGGAAGTTCCCAAATGCACGAGATCCTGAATACTAGTTTTTTAAACAATACATTGCTGATGTACGCTGCGTTTCTATTGTCCTGGGTTCTGGGTGTTTGTACTGTATTTTTATTTAAGAAATATATTCTTGGTATTTTCCGAAAATGGGTCTTATTAACAAAGACGGCCATTGATGACAAACTTCTAAAAGCAGTAGAGCTTTCGTTAATTCCAATGTCGTATTTTGGAGCCTTTTATTTTTCGATCAATTTATTAGAACTCCCTGCCGAGGTACATAGAGGGCTACAAACAATCTCTGTCGTCGTAATTACATTGTTATTTGTTCGAGCAATCACTTTTGTGATGACGGACGCCCTTGAGTCATATGTGAATCAATTTGAATACTCCTCGGGCAGTGTGAAGCAATTAAAGGGGATAATTGGACTTTTCAATTTCATTATTTGGATTATTGCGCTAATTATCCTATTGGATAACTTAGGCGTTAAGGTATCAGCTGTAATTGCAGGGCTTGGTGTGGGAGGGATTGCAGTCGCATTAGCTTCAAAAGCTGTGTTGTGTGATATATTCAACTACTTTGTGATATTTTTTGACAAGCCCTTCCAAATTGGAGACCTGATTGACGTTGGAGAGAAGAGAGGGCATGTAGAGTATATCGGCATTAAAACCACCAGAATTCGAGCGATTAGCGGCGAGCAAATTGTACTGGCAAACTCACAGTTAACTAGCTCATCCGTTCAGAACTTTAAAAGTTTAGAGCAGCGAAGAGCTGCTTTCAAATTAAGAGTCGCTTACGGCACAACGCTCGAAAACTTGAAGTACATCCCCACATTAGTTCAGGAAATTATTGAAATAAACGAACATGTCATTTTTGATAGGGGTCATTTTTCGGAGTATGGAGACTGGTCTTTAAATTTTGAATTTGTATACTTTGTTAGGCAGGCTAATTATAAGAGCTTCATGGATATTCAGCAGGCGATAAACTTAGCCATTTTTGAGCGATTCAGGGAGTATAAAATTTCACTTGCTTACATTGCTGAGCCCCGTCCTCATTACTCACAAACTTCGATGGCATGCTCAGAAAACTAATGATAGTTCATCGTAATTAACTTTGAGTAGGAACGGGCTTGGTTATATGAAGATAATCAGCTGCTACTATTTCAATTCATTTGAAGGAGACTCTCTAACAAAGATCACTTTAATCTTGCAACCTGTAACGGCTCCATTTTTATAAATTTCTGAAGGGATTGACTGTGTATCTTTCGATGTTAAACGAACAAGAAAAAATCGGGTTTTATTCTCTAGCACACGCCCTTGCGCAATCCCATCAAGGCATTTCGGATGAAGAGCGGAATGTGCTAGTTGCTTCAGCAAAAGAAATGGAACTAACTCCGCCACACGTTGTGCTTGATGTTCATGCCGCATGTGCAACATTTCTAAGCAATACATCAAAGCGAGTGGCAATACTAGAGCTTGCATTGCTTGCATTGGTCGATGATGACTATGCAGCGGAAGAGCAGATAATTTTAAACGAGGTAGTTAGTGCTTTTGCTTTGAGTGATAGTCAGGTAAGTAGGGTTATGGGGCTGGCTGAGGCTATTTTGGCTCAGTATCGTAGTGGTAAGAGATTTATTGAATCATAGTCAGTGGCATTTCCTTGCACCAAATGCGGGCTGTGCTGTCGCCATGTAAATAGAAGCGAGTTAACCAATCACCTTGATTCGGGAGGCGGCATCTGCAAACATTTAGACGTAGAGGCGGATGTTTGCAGCATTTACAATGAGCGTCCCCAAATGTGCAAAGTTGATGACTCCTACCCGTATTTTTCAAATCAAATGACTTTGAACGAATACTATCTTGCCAATGCAACAGTTTGTAATTCGCTACAACTTGAACACAACACGGACTTGTCAAAACGGGTCTTCATTTTAGGAG
>JAVHQE010000110.1:0-3538 GCA_036170975.1 Minisyncoccota bacterium
AAATCATTTGGTTTTTGCCCCGTACCAAACATGTCCACGCGTGAAAGTGCTGCCATCGTTATTTTACCAACCAAAACAAGACCGATAAGGTTTGCGTTTATGTCCCCGAGGCGCCCTTTTGACAAATTAACCAAAAGAATTTTTTTGTTGTCCATAATTTCCCTAAAGTTGAACGACGACTCTTTTTGAAGTACAACGGGGCGCATAATGTCGTTTGAGATGAATGGATCAAACTTACTGGAAATATACGGCACAAAGTTTGCAAGTCCTTGGTCGCCCGTGGTCTTCTCTGCACTTGCCCAGAATTGTGCAATAATTGGATTTTTGCACTTTGCAAGTTTTGCATCACGGAAGGCTTTATCTGAAAGAACGCGGGTAATATCAAGAAGTGTTGCCTGCTCACTCGTATCTTCCATGACAAGGAACGCGGAATTTTTGAAATACTGCTCAAACATTGCCCCACCTCCCGCTTTCATGTCGAAAAGTTGGTTGAAGATATTCATCATTTCGTTCACTACAAAGGTCTTTTGTTCGGGTTTGGTAATGTCGTACTCAAGCATGTTAAGCCCCATAGGGCGATCGACATAAGAAGGATCGAAATAGATTACATCATCTATGCGCTCAGGAGGAATAAGAGCCAGGATGTCCTGTACGTCATTTCCATGGGGATCAATGAAACAAACACCGTCACCATTGCGGATATCTTGCACAATCATATTTTTTAAAATACTTGTCTTTCCGGTACCCGTCTGCCCGATTACATACATATGTCTAACGCGATCCTCGCGCCCCATACGGACGATAGTTTCTTTATTGTGGTAATTATTTTTCCCTAAAATAATACCTTGTTGCGCCATTCCTGTCGGAGCAGGAGCACCACCCGCCTTCGCTTCTTTGAGTTCCGAGGAAGAAACAGTGGTGACAGGAAAATGAAACATTGTCGCAAGTTCTTTTAAATTAAGAGGGAAACTTTCTTTATCAAAAAACATACGGAACGTATATTGATAAATCAACTCCATGAGCCCCGATCCTTTTATTTCACGCTTCCAGACGATAGCATTTGCTTGTGGTTTGCCAAACTGATTGAAAGAGCTTTCTATTTCATTAAGCACACTCTCTGCACGAGAGGCTGTTTCTGCTGAAACAATAATACGAATATTTGTATCAACAATAGGAGAGGAAATTTTATCAGTGATATTTTTAATAGCCTCTTCTTCTATGGGGTCGTCTTCTTTCCGCATCTTTATACCAAACACAAGAGATTTTGCTGCTTGAGCAAACTCCGTAGAGAGCTGTGTGCTCACACCCTTGAGCGCATCTTTCGCTTTTACCCCTTTTTTAATTTGCTCCATAATCCCCTGGTACCGTGTATTAAAAGTCTTTCCGGTGGGACGGATTACAAACTGCACGACGACCCCCTCGCCTTCGCGTTTTATTTTTGAAAAAGCAGAAAGAATCACGTCAAGTGGATCTTGAGAGAAATCATCATACGTTTTAAGAGTGTATGCAGTACTTCCTGCGGGTGTTGCTGACGATGCAACCGTAACTCCTCCTTCGTTGAAAGGGTTGTAGTCTTCGCGATGTTCTTCAAGCTTTGCATCGGGATATATTGCAAGCACTTGTTTTTCGAAAAGATCCGCATGCTCAAGAGGAACTGCAGCATAGAAAACAAGCTCCTCACTAAAGTTTGAGATAGCGAGTTCGAGAGCAAAATAGTTTTTAATATCTCCAAAGCTCGTTTTTGTATTTTCGATAGAAAACATGCCCGCATAAAAACGCTCCATACCCGAAACAAGGCTTGCAAACTCGCGCTTCTCACCTTTGGGGTCAATAGGAGGGAGAGTTACTTCATAGAGGCGCATCTTGAGCGCACGGGCCAAGTCTTTCTCACGAGAAATCCCCGAAAAATCGCCAGTTTCAAGAAGAAGCTGTACGAGCATGCGATGAAAATCATCTTCGATATGAGGATTATTTAACTTTCCAAGAAGAGCAAGGGCATTTTTTATACCGTTTTTCTCAACAACACGCATAAGCTCATCAATAGCCACTTTGTGCTCTGCTCCAAGTTTTACGACGTTGGTTTCGAGGTCATCAATTTTCATTTGATAACTTTTTTCAAGAATAGCCTCGGCAGGAATCGCACGATACTCGGCAACTTTCTCAAGGGCAATTTCTGTACGTTTTTCTAGCGTGTGCTCAGGTGACCCAGGAACAATACCCATGGCACGTTCACGATTGGCAATTTCCGCCCGCAAATAGGTCACTTCTTCTTCAGGAGACCCAAACTGCTTACCAAGTGTGCCGTATTCTGGGTTCATTATTCCTACAGTATACTATAAAAAATACAATTAGTATATTTTTTCTTTCTTCAGGATAATAAGGGAAACAATAAGAGAAGTAAGAAAAAGAACGGAACCGTAGAAACAGGGGGTAGAAAAAGGAGTAGAAGTGGGAACCCCTGAACACCCAACACCTTGTCCTGGCAAAGCGGTATAAAAATGATACAAAAGGAGTCCGAAGTTTGACCAAGCAAATATCGTACCTGCGACAAGAAACATTGCAAGACGTTTTTCGATATGAAACCGTATTTCTCCCTCTTTTTTAAGAAGAATTATTGCAACGACAAGAGCGCCCGCAAAAGCTATCGCCCCGTAAAAGCAAGGAGTAGTAACAGGGTTTGGATACACACAATCCTTAATCTTTAAAAGAGTCCCTTCGTTCTCGTAAAACCGCATAAAATCTAAAAAAGCGGTCATCCACGAAAAGACTGTCCCCGCTAAAAGTACGCCAACTTGTATAAAGTATAATTTTGTTCTCATGAGACTCGTTTTGTTATTATCTCAGCATCTCCCTCGGTAATCAAGATCGTGTGCTCAAAATGTGCAGAGCGTTTGTGGTCTTTGGTTACATAGGTGTATCCATCAGGCATGAGCTTGATATAGCGAGTCCCTGCATTCACGATAGGTTCGAGAGCAAGCACCATTCCTGGTTTCAAACGCATCCCCTTACCACGGTCACCGTAGTTCGCAACGTGAGGGTCTTCGTGCTGATGGTACCCCACCCCGTGCCCGCCAAGCTCTTCTACGACGACAAACCCTTGCTCTTTTACATGTTTCTCAATAGCGTGGCCAATATCGCCTACCGTATTCCCACTTCGCGCAACAGCAATCCCTTCATTAAGAGCACCCTCGGTAACCGCAATAAGTTTTTTCGATGCTTCGTCGATCTTCCCGACAGGAACAGTGAGTGCGGAGTCAGTAAATAGACCCTTGTGTTTAATTCCCGTATCAATACCAATAATATCCCCTTCCTGGAGAACTCTCTGCCCTCCAATCCCATGAACAATTTCATCGTTAACCGAAACACAAAGACTTCCAGGATAGGGAATATTCATCCCTTCGGGGGTATAGTGCAAAAAAGCAGGTTCATCGCCACCTTCGCGCATCAGTTTCTCTGCAAGACGATCGAGGTCCCCTGTCGTAACCCCTGGCTTTATCGCATCTCGCACTGCACACAAAATCTGCGCGAGGCGTTCTCC
>JAVHQE010000110.1:3638-9893 GCA_036170975.1 Minisyncoccota bacterium
TCTTGTGAAACTTTTTCAGGAGGTTGTTCTCCGTTAATTTCAAAAAAATGATATGCGGGGTTCGTACGATAGAATTCAACAGCAGGAAGCACATCTTTCATAAAATAAGCAAGCCTGCGTGCAATAACCTCATCCTTCATATCATCAGCTCTTCCCCGCGCGCGCAAACGATCCGTCGCCCAAGATTCAGATACGTCCAAAAATATAACCGTTGGACTTTTGCGGTGGTAAAAAGGAAAAGCAGTATCGAGAATTTTTGATTCGACAAGAGAACGTGGAGCACCATCAAACACCAAGTGTTCATTCCCTCGTATTTTTTCAATAAACAAATGTGACCAAATCCAAACGGCAAGAAAATCAGGCTGACGACCACCTTCTTCGTTTACCTTTCGCGCAAGCTCCCATGTATAACCAGAATCCTTAATGTGTCGCCGAAAATGATCCCCTGTTTCAATGTAAACAATAGGATTTTCTGGAGAGTGTTCCCCGAGAAATTTTTGCAGGAGCCCTGACTGCACCCCTTTCCCCGAGCCCGAGCGCCCAATAAAAATAACCGTTTGTAATTCCATGTGCTCAGTGTAGCAAGGAATAACCCAAAAACAAAGGGCGGGATTATACCTTGTGCAATCCCGCCCTTTTGGTTTTACTAACGACTGTTCCTAGTACTCCCTCATGGTAATCTGCGCGTCGATTTTTTTAATCAAATCAATCACCACGGAAACGACAATGAGGAGTGCTGTTCCCCCAATAGCAAGGCTTGCAATACTCGTGAGACTCTGCATGATCAAAGGAAGAATAGCGACAGCACCAAGGAATACTGCACCAACAAGAGTAATGCGTGTTAAAATCTTAGACAAGTACTCTGCCGTATGAACACCTGGTCGTATCCCTGGGATAAATGCACCATTTTTTTGTAAGTTGTTTGAAATTGCCTCGGGATCAAAGGTTACTGCGGTATAAAAATACGTAAAGATAAATACAAAGCCAAAGTAGAGGGAGTTATGAATCCAACCATTGGTAAGCATTTTTTGCACAAAGACTGCCACTGCCTGGAGTGTTCCGTTCCCCATCGTTGCAAGTGCGTTCGCTACAATAGTAGGGATTGTCAAAATAGAGAGTGCAAAAATGATAGGAATAACGCCCGCCTGATTCACTCGAAGAGGAAGGTAAGTCATAGAACCACCCGTTGTATGTCCCCCGCGAATTTGTTTTGCATAGGTAATAGGCACAGGGCGTTCTGCTTCGGTCATATAGACCACTGCCATAATGATAGCCAGCGTTGCAACAAGCGATGCGAGATAGGTAGGAATCTGTGTTACGTCAAAAGTATACGCAAGCTGTCCAAGGGTTGCGGGGATACGGGATACGATACCTGCAAAAATAATCAACGACACACCGTTCCCAATACCAAATTCTGAGATAAGCTCACCAATCCACATAAGAAGCATTGAGCCAGCAGCAACAATAACTGTATTGGTTAAAATTTCAAAAGGAGTAAGTCCGGTAAGAATACCACTCTTCGTAAGATACGCGATGAGTCCATATCCTTGAACAAGAGCGAGGGGAATCGTAAGGAGGCGTGAGTATTGGGTCATTTTACGACGACCCATTTCCCCCTCTTCGCTTTGCATCGCCTTTATTTTTGGCGACATCATCGTAAGAAGCTGGAAGATAATTGATGCGGTAATATAGGGCCCAACACCAAGCATCACAATAGAAACAGCAGAAAGGCCACCTCCCGTAAGGAGATTCAAAAATCCCAAGGCTTGGTCATTCGCAAGGAGGGCGCTCAAATTTTGACCTGCAGCTGCAGGAATAGGTACGTTTGCAAGAAGACGGAACACAACAAGTGCCCCAAGAACAAAGAGTACACGACGGCGCAAGGATGCGTCCTGTACAATCATCTTTAGTTTTCGCATTAATGTATCCATGATTTTTAGTGCCTTATTTACTAATAAATTTCAAATGTTTAATTTTAAATTTCTAAATAAATTCTAATTTCTTAATTTTAAAATTAAAACATTATTTAAAAATTAAAAATTTAGCATTGGACATTTTAGTTACTTTACCGTTCCCCCAAGCTTCTCAATTGCCAATTTTGCGCTTTCAGATATTGCACATCCGCGAATATCGAGCTTTTTATCAAGATCTCCTTTTCCAAGGATCTTCACGGTAGGCATGTTGTTCCCTCTTTTCTCAATAAGGTTCTTCTCAAGAAGAGTCTTTGGGGTCACCTGTTCCCCTGACTTAAATTCAATATTCAAAATACCAATGTTAATAACGGCTGAATTTTCTGACTCAGTTTTCCATTGATTACGCGATACACCCTCTCCACGAAGCTTAGGAATCTTTTTGATGGTGTCACGCATTTGAGGGCGCTTGCGGTGACCCGCGCGTGCATCTTGACCTTTGGTACCACGACCCGAGGTCTTACCACGCTTCCCTCCTCTTCCGACAACTTTTTTTGCCTTGCGTTTGGTCTTTGTTTTTACTTCGTGTGCTTGCATAAGAGTATTGTTATTTATCGCTTGTTACTTTTGTCGACTTTATCGTGCGAATCTGGCCGAGTGCCTTTATCGCAGCGCGTGCATTGTTCAATTTATTCTTTGAACCAGAAAGAATCTTTGCGCGTACATTTTTGATACCCGCAAGTTCAAGGACGTTACGAACAGAACTTCCTGCAACCATACCACGTCCAGGAGCTGGCATGATCATGACCTGTGCACTTGACTCCTTTGCATTAACTTCATGAGGAATCATCATGGTAGGGGTTAAGGTTACCTTAATCATGTTTTTCTTAGCGCTCTTTGTTGCTTTTTCAATAGCAGATGCAGTATCAGCAGCTTTACCAATACCTACGCCTACTGAACCTTTACGATTCCCAGCAACAAGTGCTACTGAGAAAGAGAAACGACGACCGCCGGCAACAACACGCGTTACGCGACGAATCTGAATAATCTTATTATCAAACTCAGGGCGAACACGTTCAAAACCTGCGCCTGCGCGACCGCCACGAGGAGCTCCCCCTTTGCGTGCTCCTGCACCACCGCGACTGTTGGATGCGCCACCAAACCCAGGGCGTCGTCCTGCCCCTGCACCACCACGAGGAGCTCCTGCGCCACGAGCACCTGCAAAAGGACGTGACCCAGAACTAGTCACTGAAACTGGAGTACTTGGAGTTTTTTCTACCGTATTTTGTTGTGTCGTTGTTTCTGTCATAAAAATATTAAAAGACTAATCCTCCCTCTCGAGCACCCTCAGCGAATGCACGTACACGCCCTGTATAAATAAAACCACCGCGATCAAATACTGCCGACTCAAGACCTTTCTCTTTTGCAATCTTTGCAAGAGCCACTCCGGCAAGCTTTGCGCGCTCTGTCTTTGTCTTACCCTTGAGTCCCATGTCTGAAGATGCGACGAGGGTTGCTCCCTTTGTATCATCAATAAGCTGTGCATACATATAACTATTAGACTTGAACACCGCAAGGCGAGGGCGTTCTGCGGTACCAGAAACCTTCGCGCGAATGCGACGGTGGCGACGAGTACGTTGTTCAGTTTTAGAAAGTTTTGTAGTCATGATGTTTTTTTGTTAATTATGCCTAAACAAATTCTTCGAATTTGTCGGCCGACCGCTTTGCGGTTTAGGCGGATTTCTTACCCTGCTTGCGACGAACGACCTCATCTGAGTAACGAATTCCCTTACCCTTATATGGTTCTGGCTTTTTCTTTGCGCGCACCTGTGCGGCGAATTGCCCAATAGATTCTTTGTTGATCGATGAGAATGTAAGGTTGTTCTTTTCAACAAGAACCTTAACATCCTTAGGAACTTCCATAGGAACCTTGTGTGAAAAACCAAGACTGAAAACGAGGACATTGCCTTGTTGCTCTACTTTGTAACCAACTCCCTCAATGATAAGCTTCTTCTCAAACGCTTTATTCACTCCTTGCACCATGTTTACTAAATGTGACGCGTATGTTCCCCAAAGTGCTTTTGCTTCCTTTGAACTGTTCTTTGGAGTGAAGGAAATGCTGTCGCCTTCAATCTTTATTTCAACAGGACCATTAAAGTCACGCACAAGCTCACCCAAAGGACCCTTGACCGTAAATGTCGTGTCCTGTTGTGTTACCGTTGTTCCTGCCGGTATCGTTACGCCTTTTTTTCCAATTCGTGACATATATTTTTATATTACCAAATCTTAAAGAGTGCCTCACCGCCGACCTGTGCCTTGCGAGCATCATTCCCCGTCATAATCCCCTTAGGGGTTGAAATAACCATGAGGCCATACCCGTTCTTGATAGGTTTGATCTCTGCTGCTTTCATATAAAAGCGACGAGAAGGCTTTGACATGCGTGCAACGTCTGCCACACGAGGTTTCTTGCCTTCGTAGGCAATACCTATTTCAAGAGTCTTCTGAACTTTTTTACCTTTTTTTGCATATGATGCAATATAACCCTCTTTAAAGAGGACTTCGGCAATAGATTCTTTCAACTGAGAAAAAGGCATCTCGGCTAAATCCTTGCCGGCATTTCCTGCATTCTTGATGCGAATAAGCATATCTGCGATTGGGTCGTGCATAATAAAAGTAAAGATTACCAAGAAGACTTCTTAACTCCCGGAATCTTGCCATCATTGGCAAGCTCACGGAAACAAATACGGCAAAGATCAAAGTCACGCATATAACCACGACGACGACCGCAGTTAAAACAGCGACGTACGATACGTGAGCTAAATTTAGGCTCTTTTTGAGAGCGAACGATTGTTGATGTTTTTGCCATGGTTGATTTATTTGAGCAAAGCGAAAATATAAATCACCACCCGGTTAAATGCGATTTTGAAAATCGCGATTCAAAATTTTACTAAATTTTGAATCATTTAACTGGGTTGCGAAAAACTCTCGCTTCACTAGGTTTTTCTGCAATATCACACGCATGTTCTTTTGAAGGCAGTACCCGCAAAAGGAGGTGCGCGGATTAAACAAAAACCCGTACGAGCATCCTATCATACTGAGAAATAATGTCAACAAGAGCACGCCCGAGAGAGGATACTATCTATCTTTGTGCGGAGGTAACCCGACGAAGCCAAATCATCAAATTTACGTCTTGGACGCTTCCAGAATCAAACTTATAGATTGCTTCTGATTTAGCAAAGTCGCGTCTTGGACGCAAACACTTCGCAAGGACGGGTACCGATTTGCATACTGGATTGCCACGCACTTCGTGCTCGCAAAGACGATGCGAGGATTTTCGCATGTCTTTGCGAGGAGGTACTCCGACGAAGCAATCCATGGAACTACAGCTCAGCATATAAATCCAGCCATAAGGGATTGTTCTGTTCAATAAGTTTTATTTTCTTTTCTCGCGATCCTGCTTTAATCTGTTTTTCGCGCATTATTGCACCTTCTATAGAATCACCGACTTCGTAGTAAACCAAGGTGTGCACATGGTACTTTTTTGTAAAACCATCAACGGCGTCCGCCTTATGCTCCCTTACTCGTTTTTGTAAATCACTTGTTACCCCTGTATATAATGTGCCATTCTTTTTACTTGCAAGAATATATACACAAGGTACTTTCTCATGAAGAATCATTGTTACATGATAGCATATGAAAATTATAAGCACTCAAGGCAAAGGGGTGCCGTGGATTGCCACGCACTTCGTGCTCGCAAAGACGATGCAATGTACGATTGCAATAAATACCTAATCTAAAACGGCGAATACCAAAGTAAAAAGGCGACCTTACGGTCGCCTTTGAGTTTTTTATTTTTTTATTTTTTTATTTGAAAATTGGCGCCGGACTAATGGATCCGGACACCCTCGTAATACTGCGGGTGTTTCCGACATGCTACCTCGTTCCGTGAAACACTGCGACCGCGGTTCAAAGAGAGCACTTCTTCCCGGCACACTTTGCTCCCCTGCAGGTAGTAGTACTGTAAGAATACACTGCGACGATGAGGCTTGCCTTCACAATCATTAGCCGCAAAAATATCACCTTCTTCCCTTTCTGCGCGACCCTCAAGTTGCTGAAGGGATATTTCGGGGTCATTAAGGTCGTCACCACGAAAATGCCTACCGACCGCTTCATTATTCATCGCAACAACGGCAGCATCTGGACCACCGACAGTAACTAAAACAAAATTGCTCATTATTTTCTCCCTAAAAAGTACTTCACTCATAGCCACCCCATGTGACTAACTAGGAACGAATCAACGACCCTGTGGCAGAGACCACAGGGTATGACCCGGGCCCATGACACA
>JAVHQE010000111.1:0-2149 GCA_036170975.1 Minisyncoccota bacterium
GCTTTTTTTACGTCCGCCACTTGCGGCAGATCAAACCCACCAAACCCAATGGCAGCAAGCATTTCATGGCGCGCTACTGGCGGGCGCGTCGATTAGGTGTAATGGAAAAGTGTAATTATTTTGAGGACGGAACTTTGGATTAACTGGCGGATAAGGAAGCCCTCTCAGCCGGAATAGCTGCTCATAAAAATCAGACGGGAAGGTTTTGATACTACTCATCAACTTCCATCCAAAATAACGCGTGCTTCGTTATTGCGCATATTTTCTGGGAAAGCGTGAAAGCTGCTGGAACGAGATGGTTAGAGGAAGAAATTGATTTTCAAAAAAATATCCTCTAACTTGCGCGAAATCAGTTACTTCAATAAATATCAAGAGGAGGTACAATTCAATTGTGTAATTGAACGCTACAATTCAGTTTCAATAGTGTAATTTAACTTTCAATTTGACTTCGCACGGCGGTACTAATGAAGTCAGCGAATGGCTTGATATTCCCATTCACGCTAGCCTGTTCAAGCGCAGCCATATAGCCGTCTCGCTTATCAACATGAATGACCGTCCAAGGGTATCCTCCAGAAGCAAGCATTGAATTCATTAGGAACCGCGCCATACGACCGTTCCCATCGCCATAAGGGTGTATATAGACTAAGATAAAATGACCAAGCACTGCCCTGACCGAAGCTTCTGGCTCTTTCGAAATCAAGTCGAAAAAGACAGGCATAGCATCTCGTACAGACTCAAAGGACGGCGGCACATGCCGAGCATAGCGAATAAATACTGGCCAAGAACGATAACCCGCTAGATGCTTCGCTTCAAGAATTCCGCTCATAACGGAAGGCTCGAATAGTTTTCGATACCAATCATGATGGTCATGCCGAATGATTTCGCCAGGCTCACTCCCTTCCAAAATACTCGATAAACTTTTTCGAACCTCGATAAAAGCCTGATGATAGCCTTTGGCTGCAAGCGCGTTTCGGTCATTCTTATCGTCGCCACTCTCTTCAGGATCCCATTTTCCTGATGCGATTTTGGCAATCAGTGCTTCCGTCACTCGGTAGCCTTCAATTGATAACGAATGATAAGCATCTTCGACATGACGATCATCAACATCTGAAATATAAGAAACGACATTATTGGGCAATCCCGGTGCTGGCGGGAATGAGCGAATTACTTCCTCCCGCATCGAATCCCAAATCAAACGGATGCGTGCCACACAAGGTGATTCTGTGCGCGTCATTTTAGGTAATAATGTCAGTGCAGATTGAAATGGATTGCTCTCTGTGACAGCGTAACCAGCATCCCGCATGGTTCGAACGATACGTTCACTCTCATTGGTGCGCCCCATCGCGCGCATCGCACCAGCGATACGTCCAGCGACTACCGAGTTACCTCCGTCGAGCAATTTGACCAGGATCTCGGACACGTCTGAAATTTGCGATAGTGCAATCTGAGCATCAATCAAATTTGTCACAAAGAATGTTGGCGACACTCGCACCAGTGATGCAGGTAAAGATAGCAGACGAACTCCATCCTTAATGACAATATCAGCCTCGGAAGCAAAGTCCTTTGACTGGTAGTCAAAAAGACCTGTATCGAATTTAAGTGCTAGGTTGTTGTTTGAACCTGTTTTCGTGTGGATTATCAACTGACGGGGAATTGTCGTGCTCCCTGCATGTTTTTGTAGCGATGCTTCGGGAGACAGGTACCAGTCATTGCCGAATCGCACATTACTGTATCCCGCCACGAATTCATGGAAAGATGCATACCACGTTGTAGATTCCCCAGTCCTTTCTATTGGGTTGGAAACGATATACCAACCCTTTATTATTTCTTTGATAAAGCCTGTGGCAACCAGTCGATCACGATGAACACGACTGAAGTCTTTGCTCTGAAATACGCATAACCCACGATCCTGCTTAATTTTCAGGAGCTTCAATGAAGTGGCTAGCTTTTCATTTGGAGTTGACATAACGCACCTTAGCAAGTTTATTACGCATTACTATAGCACGTTTATAACGTCTTTCTATAGCACGTTTTACGAGTATTTCAATGCTTTTTAGAATGACAATATATCGGTTAAGCTGCGCTACTAACCAAGATCCTCCTGATCCAGCCCAATTTGCAACGTATCGCCAAAGCGAGGATAAAACTG
>JAVHQE010000112.1:0-2146 GCA_036170975.1 Minisyncoccota bacterium
GTTGGATTTGGAATAGAAAACCGTAAAACCGTGGTCTGACCCCAAATTTACTTTCTAGTTTTAGCCTTTTGCTACCAATAGCGGACCCTCAACGATACATTTTCTTCTTTGATGGCTACTAATATCCCCCAGAACTTCTAACGACCTGTACAGCCAAGAAACCAACGATGCATTCAGTTGTGCTGCTCGCAACAACACAGGCACAGTAGTTAGATTTGAAATGGGATACATCGGTTGCGAAAAGGACTTTTGTACAATTTTGTGAAACTCTTTTCCGTCAACCTCACAGTTTGTGTATGGATGCCAAACACCATGCTCCAATCGATAGTTAACTGAATTTCTCACCTCAGATAGCCATCCTCCAGACTGATACCCATCATACGCAAGCCCTTCTTTGATCGCGCGTAATTCAAACAATGCTCGATCGCGCTCATCTCTTGGTAGCGTGCAGTCTGGAATTTGCTGGGATATCTCAGTTATGAACTGATGAAATCCCCCCCAAAATTGCATATGAACTCCACCTTTAAAACTTTCCAATGAACGAAGAATGACTGATGGATCACTACTAGATTTAAAAACACCCGCATAGATGCCGCTACTTAACCTCTTCTTTTCCGCAGTTGGCAATGATATGGAATAAAGACTTGCTGTTTCGTTAATTATTGATGTGTGCCTCGCATCCAAGTTGGTACAGAAATGACCAAAGAGCCTCATTAATGCATTTGCTGCAAAATATGATGCGTAGTAATTGCTGATTACCAACCACGCGGACGATTTTGGTTCAACCTTATTTGGTGCAACTGCTCGCATTGATTCAAATGACGCACTGCTGTAAGAAATAAGTTCGTTATTTAATGCGTCAATCATTTTCCCGCTTGTATGAACAAACAGTTCTGTACTGCGCTTTGTTGGAGATTTATCAAGACGAAAATCAGTCTCCATCACCCAATCGCGCAGCCCGCCCTTATATCTTGATGATCCTGCACGCAGCTCGAGAAGCCAAAGTTGTTGCGTTGCAGCAATTAAGGCCATAGTTAGATTGAAATAGTGGCTTTCATCCGCTTGCGATAATCTTCAGCAATCGAACTCTGCTTAGCTCGCGGACTGCTAAATGAGGTTGAAGGCATATCAAAAATTGGCGATATCACAGCAGAGAAATTTTCTATTGTGTACTTGCGCTTGTATCGATCACCGACTCTCTGTATCACATCTGGGAATACTTCACAGAATGCCCGAAATACCACTTTATTCGCAATTGCGCGTTCTACTTTTTTCCCCCTTAGATTCGACATAATGGCGTGGAAATATGCATTCCACACATCGTAGATTTCTTTAACGGCTTTACCTTCAAACAAATGCAAGTGTTGCCGCAGCCCTGCGTTAAACGTTACACGATTGATTTTTCCTGACTCAGCTCTAATCGAGCTGGTTCTACTCAGCAACGCGCTTTTCGCATCCTGATTAAAGAGATCAAAAACCTGACCCAGTTGTGCCTCTACATCATCTTCGGTTCGAGCCAGACTTTTTATGGCTAGCAATAATTCACGGGGGACAGGTTTTTGTTTTGTATTGATATCAATAAATAGTCTTGCCTCCTGCTCTCTCGTGAGGCTCTCATAAACCACGACAGGCACACGAAATGCGGTACGTGCCTTTGAGAATCCATAGACTCTGTGCTGGCCATCCAATATCAGAAAGGAGTACGGAGAAAATTTGAAGGCAGCTGTTTTCCCGCCACCAATACTTCGAAATTGAGATCCTGGCTGCGCTGACAAAACAATTGAATTCGGAATTGTTCCACCAAGATCAATATAGTCCGCAATTTCTTGCGCCCGATGTACATCCAACACCCTTTGAAAACCCGCAATGGGGTCTTCATCTTTGGTGGTTGTAAAAGAGCAAGCTGCCAACACTTTGCTAGGCATAGAGAAGGTGAAAAATCTATGTTCACCTTGCTTTACCAAACTAATTGAAAAGCGAAGTTCATCTCCATCATTTGGAATCTCATCAATACCTTCTGTTTTAAGTATTTTGATAGCCATTTTTTATCCTTAGACTTCGTATTCAATGGGTAGGTAAAGTCATTACCGACTAATCGGCTTATACCGAATCCTCTTAGGCTTAGCCCCCTCCTCACCCAATCTCT
>JAVHQE010000113.1:0-9739 GCA_036170975.1 Minisyncoccota bacterium
ATTGGGACGTGGCAAGCGAGAAGTGTGTGAGTTATTATGAAAAAATTATTTGTGATTGTGGAGTTAACGCGGACAGTCGCGGAACAAACGCGGAAGATGCGGAGGTTTTGCGTGTTTGATTTCTCGTCTTTGCGAGGAGGTACCCCGACGTGGCAATCCAGAGTTTACCGCTCATAATCCTGAATTGCTTCGAGTACCCGCAAAGACGGAAATTCGCCCAGTAATTTAAAGGGTCTTTTTGCTATTGACAAAATTACGCAAGTATGACTACCTTTCAGTAGTGGTTTAAGAAGCAGCACAAAAAAGTCCCAATCGAGATTTCTCGAGAGGGTTAAAAATATTTTTTAAGGGGAATGAAATGAACATACTGGGAATCAACGATATTAAGCGCGCGCATCACGCAATGGACAATAAGCCCCTGCTGTATAAAGTATTTGTATGGGGCGTAGTAATCGGTTTCGTGATATGGTTGGCCTGGGAAGAATTTCGTTTACTTGAACAGTATTTCCAAAAATAATCCGCCAAACGGCTACGGAAAACTTCCGTCATGCAGTTAGGCGGATTTTTCTTTTGCTAAAAAAATATATCTGGTACACTAGGGGAAGTCCACAGTTATTAGTTAATAGTCTATAGGGTGCTCGTTGCGAACTAATGACTATCAACTACTAACTACTAACTATCCCTATGGCTTCCATCTGCTTTTATTTTCAAGTTCACCAACCCTATCGCGTGAAAGATTATCGCGTTTTTGACGTGGGGAATGATAGTGAATATTTTAATGATGATTCAGAGCGTGCTATTAATAATAAAAAAATTCTCAATAAGGTAGCAGGGAAGTGTTATTTACCTGCCAATGCTGTTTTACTCGAGCTCCTCAGAAAATATCCGGAATTTAAAATTAGCTTTTCTTTTTCAGGAGTTTTTCTTGATCAACTTGAGGAGTTTAGCCCTGAAACACTTGCTTCTTTTCAGGAGCTTGTTGCAACAGGGCGCGTGGAAGTCTTGGAAGAAACATACTATCACTCACTCTCGTTCCTCTATTCTCCTGAGGAATTTCGTCGTCAGGTCGCAATGCATCGCGAAAAAATTCAAGAACTTTTTGGGGTTACGCCGACCGTGTTTCGCAATACCGAGCTCATTTACAATAATGCACTTGCTCACGAGGTGGAGAAGATGGGGTACAAGGGCATCATCGCTGAGGGTGCCGACCATGTTCTTGGTTGGAAAAGTCCGAACTTTTTGTATCGCCCGCAGGGGACAGAGAATATAAAACTTATGCTTAAAAATTATCGCCTCTCTGACGATATCGCATTTCGGTTTTCGTCTAAGGAATGGGTAGACTTTCCTTTGACTGCTCCAAAATTTGCAAAATGGGCAAACGAGGTCAACGGTAATGGGAATGTGATCAACCTGTTTATGGACTACGAAACTTTTGGGGAGCACCAATGGGAAGATACCGGCATTTTTAATTTTCTACGTCATCTTCCTGAAGAAATTTATAAACATCCTGACAACGATTTTGTAACGCCGAGTGAAGCGATTGCGCGCTATGAACCAGTAGCAGAACTTGATGTGCATAACTTTATGTCATGGGCAGATGTGGAACGTGACCTTTCGGCATGGCTTTCCAACCCTATGCAACACGATGCAATACAGAGTATTTATAAACTCGAAGAGGATGTTCTTGCAACAAAAGATGAAAAAATAATGAGCGACTGGCGCAAGTTGCAAACTTCCGACCACTTCTATTATATGTGCACAAAATGGTTTAATGATGGCGATGTTCATAAATATTTCAACCCGTACAGCACCCCGTATGAAGCGTTTATCGCGTATATGAATGCACTTCAAGACTTACGTTTACGCGTGGTGGGGCATCCAAACTATGTAAAAAAAGTTGCGGTGAAAAAGTTGTCTTAGGTAATTAGAAAATTATTTCCCAAAATTTGTTTTTGAGACACATTGCTTGTATACTATATGCATGTCAAAAGCGCTCTCTCTTGGAAATGGAACAATGCTCGTTTGCGAAGACAAGCGGGCGCAGGTACGTGACCTCTACTTTCCTTATGTTGGTCTTGAAAATCACGTGGGGGGTCATTATACGCATCGCGTAGGGGTATATGCAGACTATCAGCTTAATTGGTTTGATCACTCCAACTGGGATATTCAAATGCATTCCGCCGACCAATCTCTGGTAGGGGAAACAACCGCAAAAAATAACACGCTCGGTGTTACACTCAAATTTTCTGATACAGTTTATAACGAAAAAAATATTTTTTTACGTGAAGTAAAGGTTACCAATGACACCGACCGACAAAGGACGGTTAAACTTTTTTTTGGTCATGAGTTTGAGATTTATGAGTCACATCGTGGTGATACCTCATATTTTGACCCGATAAATCATGTCGTTGTGCACTACAACGGCAAGCGTGTTTTTTTGGTGAATGGCTTGTCAGATACGGGTAGTTTTGACGATTACACTGCGGGGATATTCAAAATAGAAGGAAAAGAGGGAAGTTTTAAAGACGCAGAAGATGGTATGTTGTCAAAAAATCTCATCGAGCATGGCCCCGCTGATTCAGTCGTTGGCTTTTACCTTGACCTCGCTCCTCAAGAAACAAAAACTATCTACTATTGGATTGCCGTGGCAGAATCAATCAAAGAGGCCCTCGAGCTCAATGCGTACGCACTCGAGAAAAAACCAGGACACCTTGTACGGACCACACGTGACTATTGGCATGCGTGGGTGAATAAATATAACTTTAGTTTCTACGGTCTTACTCAAGATGAGATTGCACTTTTCAAGCGATCACTTCTTGTTATTCGCACACATGCGGACAATCGAGGTGCCATCATCGCTTCTGCGGATTCCGACATGTTACAAAACGGTCGTGATACTTACAGTTATATGTGGCCTCGTGATGGTGCGTTCTCTGCTATTGCTTTTGACATGGCGGGAAACTTCAACGTAACAGAGAGGTTTTTTGATTTTTGTGAACATGTCATTACGAATGATGGATACCTCATGCACAAGTATCGTCCCGATGAATCCCTCGGGAGTTCATGGCACCCTTGGATGCGTAATGGAAAAGTAGAGCTTCCCATTCAAGAAGATGAAACAGCACTGGTAATTGTTGCTCTCTGGCACCACTATACACAGTCGCGGGACTTGGAGTTCATTGAAAAAGTTTACAATACCCTTATTAAGCGTGCTGCGGATTTTATGGTTGGGTATCGTGATACCAAGACAAGACTTCCAAAAGCTTCCTATGACCTCTGGGAAGAAAAATTTGGTATTCATACGTTCACCGCGGCTTCCGTGTATCAAGCACTTATGGTTTCTGCAAAATTTGCAAAACTTCTCGGTAAAGAAAAAAGTGAACATATTTACACTACTGCCGCAGAAGAAATTCGTCAGGGGATACTCGATTACCTTTATGATGAGGAACGAGGTTCGTTCGTAAAAATGATTAATGTCTCAGACCAGGGCGTTATATCTTATGACCGCACCATTGACATGTCGAGCGTATATGGAATCTTTGCTTTCTGTGTACTTGATGTTTCTGACCCGCGCCTTACTCGTGCCGTGTCACAGGTTGAAGAACATATTGTGGTAAAAACCACGGTTGGTGGGGTCGCACGCTATGAAGGGGATGTGTATTTCCGCAATACCGTAGGAGTACCGGGGAATCCTTGGATCATCACCAGCCTTTGGCTCGCTCAGTATTATATTGCATGCGCAAAAACAGAAGCAGACTTTGCTCCAGTGCATCAGTGGCTCGCATGGGCAGTTAAGCATGCAAGCCCATCGGGGATTTTCTCGGAACAGCTCCACCCGTATACCGGAGAATTACTCTCCGCAACCCCTCTTACGTGGAGTCATTCGGAATACATCATGACTGTGGTAAAATACTTGGACAAACTCGAAGAGCTCGGTGTATGCCTCAAATGTAACCCACTTTATGAGGGAGAGTAATCGTTTTTGTATCCAATTTATACCTTATATTCCTATATGACATCATTCGAAAACATGCAGATAACTCCGCCCACCATTATTACGATTTTTGGTGCCACCGGAGATCTTAGTACTCAAAAGCTCTTGCCATCGCTTTTCGATCTTTTCCAAAAAAGATATCTTCCCAAAAAATTCAAAATTGTGGGGTTTTCTCGACAAGAAATTTCTAATGAGGACTATCGAGAATATGCCAAGAAAGCAATAATGGCGAAAAAGACTTCTTTTTCCGAAGAAGATCTTTCCCAATTTCTTTCGCATATTTCTTATGCCCAAGGATTTTTTGATAAATTTGAAAGCTATACGCAACTATTAGCAACTCTTAAAATAAAAGAGGATGAGATAGGACAATGTACGAACAAACTCTTTTATCTCGCTGTTCCCCCTGTGTATTATAAAAATATTTTTGAACATTTAGCACAATCAGAGCTCATGAAGCCTTGTAGTAATGAGACCGGCTGGACTCGCATACTCGTAGAAAAACCTTTTGGAAATAATATTACGACGGCAGAGGAGCTTGATGCGATTTTAGGGAAACTTTTTAAGGAAGAACAAGTATTTCGTATCGATCACTATCTTGCAAAAGAGGTATTGCAGGACATTCTTATGTTTCGTTTTTCAAATCTTATTTTTGAACCACTGTGGAGCAAACATTTCATTGAGCGCGTAGAGCTTAGTCTTTTTGAAAAGAGGGGAATTGAAGGAAGAGGTTCTTTTTTCGACGAAACGGGTGCTTTGCGCGATGTGGGGCAGAACCATTTATTGCAAATGCTCGCATTTATTGCTACTGAAGATCCGATAGAACTCGACGCACAACACATTAGAGTTGAACGTGCCCGTGTGCTTAAAGCACTTCGCCCAATAACCGAAGAAACGGTATCCGAAACTGTAGTGCGTGGACAGTATGATGGGTATCTTGAAGTACCTAAAGTCGCTCCTGACTCTCAAACAGAAACATACTTTAAGATAAAAGCATTTATCGATAATGAACGATGGAACGGAGTACCTTTCTATCTCGAAAGTGGAAAGGCGCTTACTGAAAATAAGGCAGAAATAAAAGTTTATTTCAAGAAGACGGAATCTTGCTTGTGTATTTCTGAAGAAAAGTCTCCTCGTCAAAATGTTCTTACGTTTAGAATACAACCAGACGAAGGAACCTCAGTGCTCTTTTGGGCAAAAAAACCGGGACTTTCATTAGAACTTGAACCACGAGAACTTTCGTTTTCGTACAAAGGATCTCCTGAGGTAAAACCACTTGCAGATGCTTACGAAAAAGTACTTTTTGATGGTATTTTAGGAGACCAGATGCTTTTTACAAGCACCGAAGAGGTTTCGGCAACATGGCATTTTATCACCCCTATTCTTGACCTTTGGAAAGACATACCTCTTCATCGGTACAAAAAGGGAAGTGCTGGTCCAGAGATAGTATTATAAAATAATTTTAAAAAATATGAATAAAAAAATAGGATATATTGGACTCGGGAAAATGGGTAAAGGGATGGCGCTCAACCTTCTTGAAAAGGGCTGGGGTGTCGTTGCTTTTAACAGAACACCTGGGGCAACAAAAGAGGTTGCTGAATTCGGAGCTACCCCAGCATATACACTTGCTGAAGTTGTTGGGAACCTCGAGTCACCACGACTTATTTGGCTCATGGTCCCCCACCAAGCTGTGGACGAAGTGCTTGCTGACCTCGTACCTCTCTTGTCTGCTGGTGATACCGTCATTGACGGAGGAAATTCTCTCTATAAGAATTCAATACGTCATGGAGAAGAGCTTGCACAAAAAGAAATTCATTTCCTTGATGCGGGAACAAGCGGAGGTCCTCATGGAGCACGTGAAGGAGCATGCACGATGGTGGGAGGAGAAAAAGATATCTTTGACCGCTATGAGGAACTTTTTAAAGACATCTCTGTTGCTGATGGTTACGCGTATATGGGAAAAGCAGGCGCGGGGCATTTTGTAAAAATGGTTCATAATGGTATCGAATATGGAATGATGCAAGCAATTGGAGAAGGTTTTGAAATAATGAAAAAATCGCCTTTCGAGCTTAACCTTTCAAACATCGCAAACTTATATAACCATGAAAGTGTTATTGAATCTCGCCTCGTGGGATGGATGGAGGCTGCGTTCAGGGAGTATGGAGAAGATCTTGAAGCAATATCAGGATCAGTTAAACATAGCGGTGAGGGACTTTGGACGGTAGAAGCTGCACATGAATTTGGTGTTCCGGTGCCTATTATTGAAGGCTCGCTTAAGTTCCGTGAAGAATCACAGTCGAATCCAAGTTATACTGGGCAAGTAGTATCCGCACTCCGTAATCAATTTGGTGGGCACGAAGTTGCAAAGAAGAATGAATAAGAAGGAACCAAAACAAATCATAGATATCTCTCTTGCTATCAAAGAAGATATGATTGTCTATCCTGGGAACCCCGTACCAAGGATACAGGTAGTAGACGGAGAAACTTCGACACATTCAATTCTTGAATTTGGCACCCATACGGGCACGCATATTGATGCACCAAGGCACGTATTTGCGAAAGGAAAAGGAGTAGAGAAGATTCCCCTCGATATTTTTATGGGAGTTTGTCGCGTCCTTGATCTTTCGAAGGTAGAAGAGTCTATAAAAGTAGCTGACCTAAAAAAATTTCGTATCAAAAAAAATGAGCGTATTTTGGTAAAAACTCGCAATTCAAAAAAAGGATTTAAAAAATTCTACGATACGTATATTTACCTGGATGGTGATGCGGCAGATTATCTTGCAGAACAGGGGATTGTGCTCTTTGGTATTGATTACCTTTCGGTTAAAAAACGTGGGGGAAAAGACCAGCGACCACATACTTCACTCCTCAAAAAAGGAATTGTAATCTTTGAAGGCCTAGACCTTTCCAGGGTAGAAGCTGGTAACTATACTTTTGTAGGGCTTCCCCTCAAAGTTGGCAATATTGATGGAGCACCAGCACGTGCAGTTCTTGTAAGAAATTAAAAATAACCATAGAGAAGTACTGTTAAAAGTTTTGACCGCGTGATGTTGGACTAATTTGACAAAACGTTAAAAAACGTGCATAATAAAACGAGGCCGTAAATTACAAAGGAAAAATCATGGAAAAAGAAAAATACATTTCAAAAGTAACTGGACATGCACTCGTTCTTGGGGGAAGTGGCGGTATTGGCTCTGAGATTGTGAGGGCGCTTGCTGTCAATGGAGCCAGTGCTGTAAGTTTTACTTATGGCGGAAACAAGGCTAAGGCTGAAAGTCTTGCTGAAGAACTCATTGGTATGGGGGTAAAAGTTTATTTTGAACCCGTTGACCAACTCAACGAACCTGCTTTCAAGCAGTTTCTTGAAAATGCAGTCAATGCTATTGGCGAGGAGATTTCGGTTGCCGTAAACTCAATTGGCATTTCGCCTAATATAAATTTTGAAGAGCAAACACTCGACGGAAAAGATGGCTGGCGTAATGTGTTTGATGTGAACGTCAACGGATGTTTCATCTCAACACGCGCAATTGCAGAACGAATGAAAGAGAAAAAGGTCTCTGGCTCGATAGTGCTTATTACCTCGACGAACGGTATTAATTCTCAATCTGAAATTTCTGCACACTATGATGCATCAAAAGCTGCGCAGGCAATGATGATGCGTATTTCCGCTGAAAAGTACGCTCCGTTTGGCATACGCATTAACGGTATCGCTCCGGGGTGGATCAACACTTCAATGAATGATACTCTTCCTGAAGATGAGCGTGCGAAAGAAATGGGCAGAATTTGGAGTGGTCGTTTTGCTGACCCTTCAGAGATTGCAACATTTGTTGCGTTTGTTGTCGGTTCGGGTGGTTCGTATGCGTACGGGCAGAACTTCATGATCGATGGGGGATACAGATAGACATCTCCTCCCCCAATAAAAAACTAGAACCGTATCAAAAGTACGGTTCTTTTTTATAAAATAGACTTAGTTTTTGCTTTTTCTTCTCCATCTGGTACCATAGAGAGCATGTATATTCTTTTTGATATTGGGGGGACAAAAATGCGGGTAGTTTCTGCGGACAAAGAAAAGTTTTTGAGCGAACCAGTTGTTGTTTCGACCTCAAAAGATGTTCATGATGGCGTCGAGACATTGAAACGCATTATCAACAATCTTACGAATGGAGGTCCTATCGAGGCTATTGTTGGGGGTATTGCTGGCCCTATTAATAAAGAAAAGACCATGCTTGTTCGAAGTCCAAACTTGAGCGGTTGGGTAGGTTTTAATCTCAAGAATGCCCTAGAGGAGGCATATCAGGTACCCGTACAAATAGAGAATGATGCTGCGATGGTTGGGCTCGGTGAGGCGCATTTTGGGGCAGGGAAGGGTAAGTCTATTGTCGTATATCTCACCATAAGTACTGGTGTTGGTGGGGTACGCATTGTTGATGGTGAAATTGATGATTCTTCTTTTGGTTTTGAGCCCGGACATCAAATTATTGACCCTGATAATAGCCTCTGTCCAACCTGTGACGGGAATGATCTCGAGGCGTATGTGTCGGGAACTTCTGTCGAAAAACGCTTCGGTAAAAAGCCTTATGAAATTCATGATGAGGCAATATGGGACGAACTCGCAAAATTTCTTGCATACGGTCTGAATAATACTATTGTGTACTGGTCGCCTGATATTGTTGTGCTTGGTGGATCTATGATGCGTGAGGTTGGTATACCGGTTCCCGCGGTTAAAAAATATCTTGCTGATATTTTAAAAATATTCCCCGAACTCCCTCTTATTGAAAAAGCGGAGCTTGCTGACTTTGGGGGGCTCTATGGTTCACTTGCGTATGCACGTACGCACTACTAATGCATAGATTTTTACAGAAAAAAGCCCTGCTTGCGCAGGGCTTTTTGGTGATGATTATGCCGTTGGTGAAATACGTGCGTACTCTACAATGCGGAGTACATAAGGAGTGTCGTTTCCTTTCGGGATAGTTTTCACCCGAACTTCTTCCCATCCATGTTGGTCATATTCGGGAAAGAAAGTATCTCCTCGAAAAACACCTTCAACAATTGTGATAAACATTTGTGTTGCATACGGGAGGAACTCTGCATAGATTTCACTTCCCCCGACGACAAAAACGTCTTGTTCCTCGGCTATTTCAAGGATCGTTTTTACATTGCTTGCCACGTGTGCCCCCTCTACCGTGAAGTTTTTCTCACGAGTCATCACAATGTTAATGCGTCCGGGGAGAGCTTTTGCTCCTATCGATTTCCATGTTTTTCTCCCCATAACAATCGTCTTACCAAGGGTGTGTTTACGAAAGTGTTCCATGTCCGCAGGGATAGGTTTTCCCCAAGGAAGCTTTCCTTGTTCGCCCGTAACCCTATCTGTACCAACTGCACCGATAATTATAATCGACATTTCTTCTCCTAACCTTTCTCTTTAATTTCTTAACAGAATTTACCCTTTTGCACACTACCAGTATTTTTTGATTTTATCAAGAAGACGGTGAGAATATCTTCCTTTTTAAACTATTTTTCACAAAAGAAAACCTCAGGTGCAGGAAGCTGAGGTTCTTTTAATGAATTTTACTTACGAATCCATACTTCAAAACTAAGTGCATACGTATTTTGTGGGCTCGGTGCATGAAACTCAGTTTTTATTAGCGACGTAGACGAACTAGCAAGTTTTGAAATAGTAATTTCACATCTTGGATGCAGACTCTTGGACGAAGAATAAAAGAAAGTACTCTTTCTCATTTTCGAGCA
>JAVHQE010000114.1:0-2121 GCA_036170975.1 Minisyncoccota bacterium
TCAATGGCTTGAAAGTAATCATACACATTTCCACCGGGTTTTTCCACTACAAAAGCACGTTTTTTATAATAAAATCAAATCGTTACGTTTCTGGATGAGAGCTATCTAAGAAGTTAAGCCGGATATAACACCGCGCGTAATCGCCGCAGCATTTTTTACTTTCCCTGTGGCCAGGTATTTAACAGATCGAATGACTGCGGAGCCCGTCAAGAACAATCCCCCCGTTATTTGATAAAACCAAGGAAGGCCACTTAAAAAGTGGATGCGATTTTTATATGTATGGAATAAGACAAATGGCGACAACTCACCCCCGGAAGACGCGCCTACTTTGTGGTAAATCAGTGCCTTATCTGAGTAGTGCAACTTATAGCCAAACTGTTGAACACGATAACAATATTCCCAATCTTCTACATTCATGAAGTACGCATCAGAAAGGTAACCAACATTCTCAACTACTTCACGACTAATCAACATCATGCAACCAGTAATAAAAGTGACTTCCCCGCTCTCAAATTGCCCGTTTCCTTTACAATCTGCGGTCGCAATTCCTTTAATCAAACTCAATCTTGCTGGGCCGAACCAAACTCTATTACGAATGCCTTTATCGTAGTACTGTATTCGACCACCAACCAACCCTACATTTGGATACATCTGTGCTGGTTCAATCAGATGTGTTAGGAATGTCGGCTCTACTACTGTGTCGTTATTTAGCAGCAAGAAAAAATCAGCACCAACAGCCATGGCATACTTTAACCCAACATTATTGCCCCCAGCAAAACCAAAATTACTACCGGTTTGTATAATTGCAATTGGCCTTACCCCTAACCCCCCCCCCTCTGACGCACAACTGATTTCTTCAAATGCGCCCAATTTATATTCAGCAAGCGTAGCGGACAAATTATTCAACTTGAGCCATGCCTGCAACTTCTCAATTGATCCGTCAGTTGAATAATTGTCACATACAACCACGTTAAAATTTTCGTAGACGAGACTACGCAATGATTGCAAGCACTCAATCGTGTCTTCGACACCATTCCAATTCAATAATATTATTGAGACATTTGGCTGCTTGGCCGGCAATGAAGTTATTTTTCTCACTTATCTATATCCTAGCAATTTTAATAAGTTGCGTTCTTTAATCCCCGCTTCAAATTCACTCAATTCAGGATTTGTTGTGTAAGCAAGCCCCCTCGACTTCCTAACATTTTTTGAAACCAGGGAAACTTGTTCCTCGGAGCTATCAAGCCCACAAAATCTTACGATTTCCATTAAATAAGCATGAGGATTTTCCAAAAAGTCCTCATACTTAACATTTAAAACTTCGTTCTGGATATTGACCTTATATTGCAAGGATTTGGAAACGTACATTTCCCACAATCGATATGCCGAATTTAGATCGAAGCATATCAAGCTACCAAAAAAGCTCTTTTTCTTAATCGCGAAGTTGTACAGGCCAAGCTTCTTTCTATACACGTGCTTCTTATTTGCAATATTGATTTCTTCGTTCTCCCTATCACGCAGGCTGGCAGCAACATCAACACCATGTCGATATATGTTAAGTATTTTGGCTTGCGGAAAGATCTCCAGCCACATCGGCAAGGTGAAAGTATTTCTTGGGTCTTTCCACCCCCAGGGGGTGCTAGCGGAGGACGAGGGCATGCGAAATAAAAATCGCTTGATGCCAATAAATTCATAAAGTTGGAATGAATTAAGCACTGAGTCAAGGTAATCAATTGTTAATGCCCTTGCATCCTTACTAACTTCCTTATGGTAGTTGTCCATGGCTTCTGGATTGTCCCAGCTGGCACCCGCTTGGAATAGTATCCAGTCATTCAATTTTTTAAAGAATTCAGGTTCGCAGTTTGAATCAAGATTCTCCCCAACAAACATCCCTAGCTCTTTAAGCATTTCTGTAATCATCGTGGTACCAGAACGATGCATGCCAATTACGATAATTGGCTTGTTCGACAAGGAAATCATTCTTCCTCCTTAATTAATCGATATTGTTGAATAACTGATAATTATATAATGTTTGTTTCAACTGGTCAATCCCACCACTTAATATTCTGGGCTCTATGTGAAATAGAGTGGGTAGTTGAATTTCAGTTTTCCGCACAGAAA
>JAVHQE010000115.1:0-9523 GCA_036170975.1 Minisyncoccota bacterium
TTGCAAAGTGGAACATTGAGGCGATCAAGTTGCCAGGGAATGAATCAACGCTGATGTTCAGGTCGCGCACGTTGCCATTGTAGAAACGGCGTGCTGCTTGGATTTTGTTTTCCGTATCTGAAAGTTCTGCCTGCAAGCTCAAGAAATTTTGGTTTGCCTTGAGCTCTGGGTATGCTTCTGAAATAGCGAAGACACTCTTGAGAGCGCCTGCAAGATTGTTTTCTGCCACCCCTTTTTCTGCGGGAGTACCTGCGCCCATAGCCGCCGATCGCGCCTTGGTGACATTTTCAAACACACTACTCTCGTGGGTAGCATATCCTTTTACGGTATTTACGAGATTGGGAATAAGGTCATAGCGACGCTTGAGCTGTACATCAATATCTGCCCATGCCTCTTTGGTGCGATTAACAAGTGCTACAAAACTATTGTAGGAAAAAATAGCCCACAAAATGATGATAGCGAGGATACCTAAAATAACATATGTGATGGTCATGATAAAAATGATTATTTAATAAATTAATACCTGTAGTATAGCACAAAACCGTCGTTGGGTAAACGAAAAAAATGTTGACATCTTTTTGCAAAAGCCCTACACTAAGAGCAGTTGCACCCGTAGTTACACTACCGAAAGGAGGGCGAACAGGTCGCTTTATTGGACCAGTATCTAACCTTTGCCAAGGTGACGTTAGACGGGCTTTGGCACCACTTTGTGTCGACCGACACAGGGAAACTGTTCTTTATAAGGAGAAAGCCATGAAAACATTCATGACTGCTGTTGTCGCTTGATCCTCTGGGCTGTGGAGTCAAAAAGCGAGAAATTCTCCACCGTTTTTTAAAACGGTGGCCTGTAGCCAAGGGGGGGGACGCGAAGCGTCCGCCCCCTTATTCTTTTATTATTAGCCCCACCGATTGCATTCATTTTTACTTTCTGCTATATTGTATCGTATGGAATTTTTAGTTACCGTTCTACCTTGGATACAGATCATCTTGTCTATCATCCTCACGACCACCATCATCCTTCAGCAAACAGGAGCAGGTGTTGGCGGAGCTTTTGGTGGAGGCGATGATTCTATTCGTTATACCCGCAGAGGTATGGAGAAGGTTCTTTTCTACATCTCAATTATCGTTGCGATACTCTTTACCCTCTCGGCATTTGCAATGCTCGTTATTCGCGGATAGGCAATCGGTTCTCTACTAGAAAATTCAACTCTACAACACAACTGTCGTGAAGAAATTTTTTTCATCTCTCTTTCAAAGACTAGACACTCGCTTTACCTTTCCTTTTGAGGGGCGGTTTTCTTTTGTCCTCAAATCTTTTTCACACCGCGAAAAACAAATATTTTTTAGTGCGATGGGAATACTCGTAGGAACAACCATCGTCATGCTTATGGCGATTAACCGATCATATCTCGTCGAAATTCCTGCGGTAGGAGGAACCTTGACCGAAGGAGTACTCAACACTCCTGCACACATCAATCCTCTTCTTGCAACAGGCGAAATCGGCTCCGAAGCAGATCGTGACCTTTCTGCACTTATCTATTCTGGACTCCTTCGCGAAGATGGGAAAAATGGTTTTATCCCTGACCTTGCAGAAAGCTATACTATTTCCCCTGATGGACTTGCATACACTTTTATACTAAAGAAGAACCTTACGTGGCACGACGGAACAAAGATTACCGCAAGCGATGTCGTTTTCACCGTAAAAACGGCTCAAGACGGTCGTATCAAAAGTGCCAAGCGTGCAAGTTGGGATGGAGTCGGCGTAGAACAAGACGGTGATTTTACCGTACGCTTTACCCTCAAAAAACCCTACGCACCCTTCCTTGAAAATGCGACGATGGGTATTCTCCCCGAGCACATCTGGAAAACCATCGACTACAACCGCTTCGACACCAACAACTACAACCGCCAACCAATAGGTTCCGGCCCCTACCAAATAGACTCTATCGAAACAACCACAAAAGATGGCGATTCAATACCTGTTTCCTACACGCTCAAGGCATTCAACAATTTTGCTCTTGGGAAACCCTACATTAAAACCATTAAATTTATCTTTTACCGAAACGAAGATACTCTCGTGCAGGCTCTCAAAAATGGCGACGTGGACGCAATAAATTCCATTGACCCTGCAATCGCAAAAGTTCTCAATACACAAGGATACAATGTTCTTCACGCCCCGCTTCCCCGTGTCCTTGCAGTGTTCTTTAACCAAAATGAGGCTCCTATTTTTGCAGATAATGCCGTGCGCAAAGCACTCACCCTCGCAACCGATAAACAAGGAATTATCGATCGCGTGCTTGCGGGATATGGAGCAAAACTTGACTCCCCACTGCCTCCAGCTTTCTCGAGTAACGAAACGCCCAAAAAAGACACCTCAACCCTTGAAGACCGTATTGCTTCTGCACGCAAAGTTCTTACTAATGCAGGGTGGAAGTTTGATGATGCTCAAAAAACATGGGCAAAGAAAGTTAAAAAAGATACTCAGGTGCTTCGTTTCGAGATAACGACAGGCGATGCCACGGAACTCAAGGCTGTTGCCCAAGAGCTCAAAACCTCATGGGAAGAACTTGGGGCTCAGGTTACCGTACATGTGTTCGCCACGGGAGACTTAAAGGAAACGATTGTTCGCCCCCGAAAGTTTAACGCACTTTTCTTTGGGCAAGTCCTCGGTCACGATGGCGACCCCTACCCATTCTGGCACTCAAGCCAACGCCTTGACCCTGGCCTTAACATTGCTTCCTATGCAAACATGCGCGTTGACAAACTCCTTGAAGGAGCCCGCGTAGAAACAGACCCCGTAAAGCGAGAGCAACTTTATGCAAACTTTCGTGAGGAGATCACGAAAGATGCCCCAGCCGTGTTCCTTTACGCCCCCGAGTTTGTCTACGTCACCACCAACAAAGTGCATGATGCTTCTTTAGGCGAGATAACTATTCCTGCAGACCGCTTTTTAAATGTTTATCGATGGTACATAGATACCAATAGCGTATGGAAAATATTTGTCCCCGCAGTATAAAAAATAATCTAGTTAATCAAAAAATTTTGAGTGAGAGACCTTAAAAAATGAGAGAGAGCCCTCCATTCCCTTTAAATAATTTCGCACTTAAAATTTTGGGATTATATGGAAAATAAATTTTTATAAAAATACAATTTATAAAAATATACAAATAAGAACAAATAATAACAAATAAATTAATAAACATATGGATACAACAAACAATAATGGTAATCAAACAGGAGGAGAGAAGAAACCTCCTCAACAAGGAGCACGACCTTTTCATCGCCCCCAAGGAGGATACCCAGCACGCGGAGGAAGCCGTCCGGTAGCACATCATGGAAACAGTGTACCACGCCATGGAGGACCATACCGTGATGCACCACGCGGAACAGGAGCTCGCCCAGCACAAGGAGGTACTCCCCGCCCTGAATCTACCGTTGCACCAGCAACACGCGTAAAGCACCTCACGAGTCGCGACCGTCAACGAGGAAGACGCATGGGAGCGCCTTTCGTTTCTCCTAAAGAAATTTTGACTTCAGTCATACCTCCTCTTAAAGAAGGTGATGTTCGTTTTATCCACCTCGGTGGTGTCGAAGAGATTGGACGCAATATGTCATTCGTCGAATTCGATAATGATATCGTTATCGTTGATTGTGGTTTCCAGTTTTCTGAAGAAGGGACTCCCGGGATTGATTACATTTTGCCGAACACTGAATACCTCGAACAAAATAAACATAAAATCCGGGGGCTTGTGGTAACCCATGGCCACCTCGACCATATTGGTGGTATCCCTTATATTATGGAAAAGATAGGAAACCCTCCTCTTTACTGTCGTAATTTCACCTCGCTCATGATTCAGAAGCGACAAGAAGAATTCCCTCATCTTCCTCCTCTCGATATACAGCTCGTTCAAAAAGGACAGGTTCGTACACTTGGGAAAATTAAGGTGAACTTCTTTGGGGTAACCCATGCTATTCCCGACTCAATGGGTGTCGTTATTGAAACACCGTACGGTGATGTTGTACACACAGGAGACCTCCGCCTTGACCATACCGACGGTGAGCCTTCGGAAATTGAAATTGACGTATATGAGTTCTTCAAAACCCGCAAGACTCTTCTTTTGGTGACTGACTCTACCAACGCGGAAAATCCAGGATTCTCTATTTCAGAAAAAGTGATCCTTAAAAATATCGAGGAAATTATTCGCGACACCAAAGGTCGTCTTATCATCAGCACCTTTGCATCACAAGTAGAACGCCTCCTTAAAATGATTGAGATTGCGGAAAAATATGGCAAAAAAATCGTAATCGAAGGACGTAGTATGAAAACAAACGTTGAGATTGCAAAGATTGCAAAGATCATCAATGCAAAACCAGAAACCTTTGTTACCACCGAAGAAATGGAGCATTATCCACCAGACCGTATCGTGATTCTTGCAACAGGACAACAAGGAGAAGAGTTTGCAGCCCTCATGCGTATTGCCAACAAGACACACAAGTATATTCGCCTTACTCCGCGCGACACCATCCTCTTGTCGTCGTCTATCGTTCCCGGCAACGAGCGTAATGTGCAGAAACTGAAAGACAATCTCTCTCGTCAGGGAGCTTACATTATTAGCTATAAATCTTCTGATGTTCACTCTTCCGGACACGCCAATGCGGATGAGCTCGCATGGATCCATCAAAAGATTAATCCAAAATTCTTTGTTCCTGCCCATGGATACCACTACTTCCATCGCATTCATGCAGAAATTGCAAAGCGTGCGACAGGAATTGCTGATGACCACATCATTATCCCCGACAACGGCATGGTCATCGAAATTCAAGACCAGGGTACCAAGATTATTGCCCGCAAGGATTGTAGCGCAAATCGCACTCCAGTCTTCGTAGACGGATTCTCAGTAGGTGGTATGCAAGAAGTTGTACTCCGTGACCGCAAGACACTCGCAGCAAACGGCATCTTTGTCGTAGTATCAACCCTCAATACTGCTACTGGCAGAGTAACCAAATCGCCTGACATTATTTCGCGCGGGTTTGTATACCTTAGAGAATCGCAAGAATTGCTTCGCCAAGCACGTTACCTTACTAAGAAAACAATCGAGGACAACACACTCGGCGTGAAAGGTACACAACAGTATGATTTTGACTTCCTGAAAGACCAAGTCACCGACGCAATCGAACATCTCCTCTTCCAAGAGACTGCAAAATTACCGATTGTGATTCCGGTGATTTTGACAGTCTAGCTGTTAGGTTTTAGAGAGACACAATAACACAAGGGGCGCGACCGTAGGTCGCGCCCCTTGTGTATAATCCCCCACAATACACAAAGCCCCGCCGTTTCTAAAAACGGCGGGGCTTTGTGGTACCGAACCCGATAGGGCGCTACTTGCGGGTAAAAAGGAACCGGACCTTATCATCCAAACCAAGAAGGAAAGAAGGGCGCGTGGCAAGGAAACGGCTACCATCACTACCATTCATACCCAAGTATGGTGCACATTGCTCGCCACTAATAATGTGCTTACTTCCCAAACCAACAAGAGCTTTTTGCTTTTGTTGGTTTGGGTGTGCAATACCGTACTGTATAAGCTCCTCGTAGGTGAGCGGGCGAATACCCAGGGTATCCATCTTAGCAAGGGCTTCATCTCTCCTAATCCCTTTTTTAAAGAAATCCATAATCATCACATCTAGAGTTTTTGCTTCCGGTGTGGTGTAGGGCGCATCCTCTTCTAATTCATCCCATACTGATGTTTCACCACCGCTGTTTCTATATCCATCAAGTGCTTCTTCTTTGGTAAGGGGGAGCACAACCAGTTGATGCACCTCCTTGCCTTCAAAGGAGGTATCGAGATAGCCGTTCTCTTTTAAAAGAGAGATCATCTCTTTTTGCGAAAGTTCTCCTTTTATTTCTCGGATTTTTGTAGCAGCCTCATCAAACGCTTTATTGTCGTCATGACCTTCTTCATACGCTTTGTCCAGCTGTTCCTGAATTCCTTCCCTGTGATGTGGCATCTGTTCCATAATAATTAGTGATTATTTGTTAACTCCTCTAGTATACCCCCCCCCTAGAGCGCCTCGTCAAGTTTCTCTATAAAACTGAGATAAATCAACACCCATGCCTCCCACTATCTACTTATACGATACTATAGTATTCTATAGGTAGATACCTTGCATATTACATTTTAAACAAGTAGAGAAAATGAAACACTTTACCAAAAATGAAATCAGAGAAATTTTTCTTTCAACATTGTTCGTTGTGGGGTTTCTTACCTTTGCCGTGACAATGCCTAATGCAGTACAAATTTTTAAGTACTTCGAACCAAAAAATACCAAAGACAAATGGAAAATTAAACGTTCCGTCGCACGCCTTGAGGAGCAGGGATTTATTACCAAGGAACTCGTTAGTGGAGGAGAGCAATACATCCTTACGAGTACAGGAAAATTACGCGCAATGCGCTACCATCTTTATTCAATGAATATCCCCAGACAGAAAAAATGGGATGGGCTTTGGAGAATTATAATGTTTGACATTCCAGAGAGTAAAAAGATGGCTCGAAGGGCAGTGAATCTAGCACTGAAAAAACTCGGGTGTGTGCAATATCAAAAATCAGTTTTCATCACACCCTATCCTTGTGCTCAAGAAATTAACTTCGTCGGGGAATGTTTTGGAGTACAAAAATATATTCACCTCATTACCGCAAAAGAGATAGGTGATGAAGCAAAAATAAAAAAAAGTTTTAAACTATAAGATTAACCCCTATTTATAATTTCTAAAAATGCTCAAACTATCTACTTATAGGGTACTATAGTACCCTATAAGTAGATAGTGGGATTAAAAAACGCAAAATACAAAAAACCGTGTTATACTACTCTCATCATGCCTAAAATTACCATTAAAAATCCGCTTTTCTTCCTCGTCTACCTTACGAGTTTTTTATATTCGTTCCACTACTCGCTTCCCCTTTATATTGAATCTTCGTTTATTACACAATTCCTTCCTACTGAAAAAATGGTTGGGGTCATTTTTGCCACAGCCGCAATCTTCACCTCTATTTTTACGTTCCTCCTTCCTCGCATTCTCCGACGCTTTGGAAACTATCGAGCAACCCTAACCGCAATGGGCCTCGAGGTTGGTACCCTTGTTGCACTCGCGACTTTTACGAACCCGATTCTCATCGTCCCCCTTTTTATTTTTCACCAGACCCTTGCGAGTATCATCTTTTTAAACCTTGATCACTTCGTCGAATCTTTCTCAAAAGACAGCGAGACGGGCGGGATCCGTGGAACCTTTATGACCGTGCTCAATATCGCTACGGCGATTGCGCCTTTTATCGCAGGACTCATGCTTACTGATCATGATTTTTGGAAGGTGTATCTCGCAGGAGCAGTATTCATGGCATTAGCCTTTTTTGTCATCGAAAAAAATTTTAAAAACTATCAAGGACCTCACTATACCGTTACCCCGTTCCGCAAAACGCTCGCTATCGTAAAAGGAAAACACGATCTCCACTCAATTATTTTTATGCATTTCCTGCTTTCTTTTTTCTACGCATGGATGGTTATCTATACTCCTCTCTATATGAACAAGCACATGGGTATTCCGATGAATGAGATTTTAGGAATTATTACCCCTATTGCCCTCCTTCCCTTTATATTCTTTGAGGTTATTCTTGGTAAAATTGCCGATACAAAACTTGGAGAAAAAGAGATTCTTACGGTAGGGTTTATCATTATGGCGCTTAGTACCGCAGTTCTTTCTCTCGTCACAAGTAGTAGTGTCCTTCTTTGGGCAGGATTACTCTTTATGACACGTACGGGAGCAAGTGCCGTTGAAGTAATGACGGAGAGTTACTTCTATAAACAAATAGGTCCCGAGGATACTCACCTCATTACCTTTATGCGCATGATACGTTCGACCGCCTATGTGATTGGGCCATTGGTTGGATCACTCGTACTTTCCCTTATTGACTATCGTTTCCTTTTCCTTGTTCTCGGTATTATCATGCTCACCGCAATCCCCTATTCGCTCACCATCAAAGATACACGCTAAATCAACGTCATTCTTTTGTGTCCCTATCTCCCGTTATCTTTTGGTGTGATTGGCTCATTACGAGATTCAGTATGTTCTCCCTTTCTTTCAGTAACCACAGGTTGAGTAACGGTCGCCTTTCCCTCTGCTGGTTTTTCACTTGTTATCGTCGCCCCCTCTTGTTCCCGTGTTCCTGTGTTTGAAACCTGATTATCTACCGGGGTACCCGATGAAGGTAGCTGAGCCTCTAAAGGCAAGGCCTCATGAGGTGCCGCTACTTCTTGCTCTTGAGAACTGCGTGCATCCATATTTTGACCTACTTGTTCTGAATGATACTTGTCCTCAAGCTCGTGCTGTTTCTTTTCTGCACTATCAAGGTCTGCATTCAATTGGATAAATGCGGAGTTACGGGGTGAGGTAATAGTACTTGAAGCATTGGTGTTCACAACCTGACTGCTGAGACCATGAAATGTTTCTTCTTCGTGCGTCCGCAAGACACGAGAGAGTTCTCCCGCAACTATAATCGCATCATTACTATTATTTTCTGCCTCGAACTGTGCAATACGCTCATTCACACGACGGGTAGATTCAGCAAAATTTTTCTCTGCTAATTGTTGTACTTCAGGGGTTGCTGTTAGTATTGTTGCAATTTTTTCTACTTCTTGCAGACGTCGGTCCACCAACTGAACCTCCCACGCTGCCTTTGCTTTTGGAGTAACCGCCATTGCCCCCAAAACACGCTCATTTAGATTGGTTTTTACTGGGTACAGCAAATCTCCTGGAACGGTATTCTCTGCAGCAAAAGAGACTGAGCTTCCGAGCAAAAGCCCCCCCATAACAAAGCCAGACAGTACCTTTTTATTTCTAAAATTTGATAGTGAAAAAAAGGGAGAGGGAGTAATCCCCTGGTGATCTTGCTGTGGGTTCGCCTGAGTATAGAAAAGAAGCATCCTCTTCATTTCTGCTTTTTCGGTAACCGTTAACCGTGTATTCTTTGCTGCCTTTTTTAATTCTTTAATCGTGTGTTCCATGATTTTATGTCCTCAGTATTTTTAGTTTCTCAATCGCCCTGTGTATTCGTACCGAAACGACATTTTCTGTTTCGTGGGTAAGGGAAGCAATTTCCTTCACCGAAAGTCCATCAATATGTCGCATCACCAAAACTTCGCGATACTTATCGGGAAGCGTAGCGAGGAGTATCTGTGCGCGCTCATATTCATCTCGCGACTCAATCTCTTGGCGCGTATCAAAACCAATATCAAACCCCTCTTCGTCGCGCATTTCGTCAAGTGAGTCTTCTTTCTTTTTACGGTACTCGTCAATAATGAGGTTATTGGCAATGCGGTACAAAAATGCACGCATATTGTCAATTTCTTTTCCTTGCGCCATATAATCCCACAAACGGACAAAAGCACCTTGGGTTAGATCCTTCGCCTTCTCGCGGTCTGATACACGGAAAACGCAGTGCCGAAAGATAGCATCAGCAAATTGGTCATATGT
>JAVHQE010000116.1:0-5255 GCA_036170975.1 Minisyncoccota bacterium
TGGTCACGGATTACTAAGTCTTCTCGTGTGGGTACACACTGCGAGGACTAAGTATTCGCGGTCACCAGTATTTTTCTACTGAAAAATCTCGCGACCCCACCTCGCATCGTCATGCTCCGGTCTTGCGAAGGCTCCGTGTCTTCGCCTTCTCACCCGGCTCGCCATTTTTCGTACTCGAAAAATATCGCTCCTCAATTACCAAATTGACCTACGGGTCATGGCACAAAGCGAAAAACACCTAGACGGTGTTTTTGGGTTCGCGCTTTGTGCCCTCGGTAAGAATCGAACTTACATTAACGGCTTAGAAGTCCGCAGTTCTATCCATTGAACTACGAGGGCATTTCTGTACCTTTAGCACTCTAGCAAGCTTATCTCGAAGGGTCAACAACATCCAATTTTTCTGTTTGCGCCTTTTTAAAAAGGATTTCTCTTTGACTGAACAAAGAGAGCACTTTGGCAAGACCTTGTGTATTTAGTTCTGCGACCTCTCCTACTTCTGATTTTGCGGTAAAGAAGTTATCGCGATTGATTTCAATTGACATATACAAACTAAAGCAAACCGAAGCAACAATCCCCACAAAAAAAATAATGACAATGAACTTCCAGTCACGGAAAGGGGTTACCCCTTTCTTAAAAGGATCGGTATTCTTTATAACCATCTTCTTTTTGAATTCCTTAAACCCATTTATGTTAATCATATTATTCTTTAATAAAATTAAGAGCTGTTAACGACGCATTTGCTTCCCAAAGCATGCTTGCCCCATCTTCGAGATGAACAAGCTGAAGTGTTCGCCACTCAAAATTCCCAGGGAAGTTCTGCAAGAGCGTCATCAGACGTACAATATCACTGAAACCTCCTGTTGCCTTTATACGAAAGTCGAGAAAGGGCACCGACTTTTCTGTCATTCCTGGGTCAAGAGATTCTATCTTCAAAACAGTTCCCGACTGTGGCCCAAGAGCTTCTATATCTTTTGTGAAAGAGACGATTTCTTGCTCTTTGATAAAGTACGTAGAAAGTTTTTCAAGATTATGGGCTTCTGTTTTAAGAGAAAGAACTGCGGAACCAACATGCGATTCTTTTCCTGATATTTCTCTCGAGCTTTCAGTGAGGGTTGAAGTTGCTTCTGTTTTTTTCTGCATTGCCAAAAAGATAAGCCCGTACGCCGTAATGAGAACAAGCATTGAGGCGAAGGTCGTGGCAAAGAGTATCATTATTTTTTTAGGTGATTTCATATTATTTTTTTGTATTTTCAATCAAAAGAGAGAAGCCAATATCGCTACTTTTTACATAACTTGAGATCGGTAATTCAACACGACTAAAAGAAGGTTCTTCTTTTAGTGCGGCAACAAACTCGGCCAAGGAATCTCGACTAGAAGCCTTACCAGTAATCACCAACTGCCTCCCTTGTGTATTTGTACTATAGACAAAACTTTGAATCTTTATGGTACTCCCCTTTATTTTTAAAATTTTTGAAATAATCTCCAGCGGGGAAAAAGACTCTGCGCCTCCACCTTTTAAGAAAAATCCTATTTTTTTATTCACTGCACTAATTTGTGCGTTTACTTCTTTTTCTTGTAGCCCTCCCCCTTGAGTAGCTTCTAGTGTAGCGAGTTCTTTTGTTGCCGTATTATATTTTGAAATAGACAGGAGATATGAGGGGATGAGGAGAATGAGGCTTGCTGTTGTTAACGCCGAAATTGCAACAATAACAACCACACACAAACGCATACGGTATTCTAAAAGTATTTGTTTCTTTTTTTCGATAGGAAGAAGGTTTATCATGGTAGTTATTGTAAACGCCGTAACGCAAGACCTATCGCGGTCGCATAACGGAGAGAGTTATTAAAATCAATCTCAGGAACATACCCATCGAGAGTGTTCACATTAACTAAGGTATTCGCCAATTCAGCAGGGACAGAAAGCCCTAATGCAAGGTACTCTGCAAACCCTGATAAATTCGAATCTCCCCCACAAAGATAAATCTTCTGCACTTCAGCATGATTCTTTTCAAATTCGTCTCGATGATTCTTCCAATAAGAAAGATGGCGCACAATCTCATCGCGCAAAATGGAAACAGAAGAAATGAGAGCAAGCGACAAATCTTCATTATCAGAAATTCCCACAATACCTTTTTCTCGTTTTATTTTTTCTGCTTCACTATAAGAAACCTTTAAATTTTTTGCAATAGCCTCAGTGAGCGAACCTCCTCCGACGGGTATTGTTGAGGTAAACTCAACTCTTCCATTCGAGACAATAGCAATACCACTTCTTGTTTTCCCAAAGTCAACAATAAGGCAAGGTTCTTTATACCCTTCAGGAACAACTGCCCGAGCAATAGACTGTGCCTCTATTTCAAAAGCGAGAGGAGATATTCCTGACCCAGAGAATGCTTCGAGGTATCCGTCGACCAATGCACGAGGAACAGCCGAAACGCTCACCTGTATTCCTCCCTCTGTTTCCTCTTCTATTTCGTAATCAAAAAGAGTTTCACTCGCCTTTAGAGGAATCTGTTCTTCTAAAAGTAGCTCTATCGCTCCACGGATATCGGAATGTTTCATAGGGGGGAGCTTTAAATCAAAGAGGTATGCTTTTTCTTCAGGAAGAGATACTGCTGCAAACTCTAGCCCATACGTTTTTTTTATTTCAGTAAAGAGAGAGCGGAGCTCATCTACTTTTTTAACCTCACCTGACTCAATAATCCCCCGAGGAATAGTGAGTTCACCAAACCGACCAATTTCAAAACCTTTTTGTTTTTCAATAAGCTCGACAAACCGCATTGATGCATCAGAAATGTCTAAACCCACCGTGGGCATTTGTAAAAATTGTAGTGGCGGAAAAAACTTATAAAATCTGCTTCGCTCCATATTAAACAGTATAGCGTACTCTCCAAAGAAAATGTAGTGATTTAGCTCTTCTCTCTATTCTTTAGAATCTCAAAAATGATGGGGAAAAACGAAACAACAATAATAGTGACAATAATCGGGGTGAGATACTGACCGATATGCGGAATGGTCTTGCCAAAAAAATAACCGAGGAGTGTTACCCCGCCCGCCCACGCAAAACCACCAATACTATTGTAGCGTACGAACGTCTTATAGGGCATACCCCCTACTCCCGCGAGGATTGGTGCAAAGGTACGGACAACGGGGACAAACCGTGCGAGGAAAATTGCTTTTGAACCATGTTTCATATAGAAAGCGTGGGTGCGCTCGATGTGATGTTTCCTAAAAAAGAACGAGTCGTCGCGAGAAAAAATTTTAGGGCCAATTTTTGCCCCAAACCAATACCCGAAACTATCCCCCAAGATAGCCGACATAATGAGGAAAGGTACCATTATCCAAATATTCAAAAACCCTTGTGAGGCGAGCACTCCCGCAGTAAAGAGCAAACTATCTCCGGGAAAAAAGAAGCCGAAGAATAAACCTGTTTCCGCAAACACAACAAAAGATAGTCCAAGAATACCAAATGTTTGGATAAGGTGCGCGATATCAATATGAAAAAATGACGACATGTTTTTATTGCACCGGTGTCCCTGCGGGAATTTCTCGTGAAGGGCTTACAGTAGTGAGGAAACCATCTCCCACCGCATAGAGCACCATTCCTTGGCTTTCAAGACCGCGAATGGTTCGCATAGGAAGATTGGCAAGCACCGGCACTTGTTTGCCCACCAAGACCTCGGGGTCGGGATAGTACATAGCAATCCCCGAGAGAATCTGCCGTATATCGCGCTCTTCTTTTTTCTCCACCTCAGTTGCTTCTCCTTGTTCTAAAGAAACAGTGTCCTCTTTAACAACTGCGGGCGTCACTTTTTTGGGACCCAAATCAATTATAAGCTTAATCAACTTATCTGCATCGGGTACTTTTTCTGCCGAGAGAATAGTCCCAATTTTTATTTCCGCTTTCTTAAATTCATCAAATGTAATTTCAGTCATAGTTTACGTAGTATACCGCACTTATGTACGCTGTACAAAAAGAAAAGACTATAACGTCTCCATAATCGGCTTTATATTTTTCTTTTCTAAATAACTTTGTAAAATAATTGCGGCAGCGGAGTCGTCCACATGCTTACTGTCGGTTTGAAAAAAACGAGCTTGTTGTGTGGAGAGAAACTCGCGTTCGAGAATAATAGGGATTGCTACCACCTCGCGAAGTTCTGCAATAAATTCGTCAATTTTCTCCATCACGATATTTCGCTCATTTTGATAATTCAACGATTCCCCTATTATGATGTGTTCGATATGTTCCTGTGTGCAAACTGCTTTTATTTCACCTACAAGCCCTTTGTCATTCTCAATAATTCCATAAGGAAAAGCCATGGTGCCCCCATCGTCAGAGACAGCAATCCCTACCCTCTTTGTTCCATAATCAATACCAAGATATCGCATAGAGACATAGTAGCATACTGCAGGGGCGGTTTCCCGAAAACTTTAAATGACAAAACTTTGGTTTTCCGTCTTTGCGAGTCGGTACTCCGACGTGGCAATCCACAAAAAATAATGGATTGCCACGCACTTGTGCTCGCAATGACACAAGAATTGAAGATTTTCGTAATTCAAAGTTTTCGGGAAACCGCCCGACACATTGTATTTTTGTCAGATTTTGGTAGGATAGGCAGGTGTTTGAAATTTAAAAAGTTCTTTGTTCTCGTTGGACTATATGGTACACTGGTTAAGTGACTGAGCAGTACACAAGAAACCCTAATATTAAATGTTGCATTTGCGCCAAGGCGATTTATAAACGCCCACGACAAATACAATTAAACAAAGGCAAGGTTTATTGTGGTCAAACTTGCTATGGGATAGCATGCAGAAAAGAAACGCCTTGCGTAGTTTGTGGAAAACTAATTCTATCGGGGTTGCACAAAAAGACTTGTAGCAGAAGTTGTTCAAATACACAGAGAGCGGGCATACACTATAAAGTTAACAGTCCACGAGATAACTTTAAATCAACGCAAGCCATAAAGACGAGCCTACTCACTCTGAGGGGCGCAAAATGTGAAAGATGTGGATACGAAAAATTTAAAATATTACACGTTCATCACAAAGACAGAAACAGAAATAATAATGCCCTTAAAAATTTAGAGCTTATTTGTCCAAACTGTCACTGCGAAGAACACTACTCGTAGTGACATAAAAAATACAATACACGGATAGGTGGCAGAGCTGGTCTATCGCACTTGTCTTGAAAACAAGAGTCCGGGCAACCGGACCGTGAGTTCGAATCTCACCCTATCCGCACCACACACAAAAGGGCG
>JAVHQE010000116.1:5265-9431 GCA_036170975.1 Minisyncoccota bacterium
CGACGCCGTACGGCGTCGCCCTTTTGTGTGTGGTTGCGGATAGATTCCCAAACTATCCCCTACTTCAACACCTCCCAAATCTTTGAGTCTTCTGCTCCATCAAACTTAAACACGGCAACACCTCGCACTCCCAACTTCCGTGCAAGAGCAACTTTATCGGCAACCGCTTGCGCGTCACTCCACGACAAAAAATTGAACGGCTGATTTGTGTTTACTTGCGAACCTGCGTTTTCTGAAACAAGCGACGTTGCGACTTTTTGCTGTGTCTCCGTGGATTCATTACCAGAAGGTGCTATTGCTCCAAGAACTTTCGGGTCATACGAAAAACCAATTTCGTTCGCGCTTGTGCGCGCGGGGACAATACCAAGTTTGGTGGCAATATCCGTCGCATACTTCAGATTAAATGGCCATAATACCTTATATTGATACCCACCATTTGCAAGCGGAGTTATTGAGTATTCATACCCATAGGTCGCCACCCCTATTATTATTTTCTTTTTATCAATATCTTTCATGGCGAGCGTAACTAATCCCTCAACCCACGCGGGGTCAGCCACTGGTGCGTAGGGCGCACTCCGTGCCTTATTGAGACGAAGGTCTATCACCCCCTGATCATACGCCATAATCTCCACACGATCGCAATATTTATTCATCTGCGTATAGTCATTCGCATAGTCCTTGGCATCAGGAGGAATTTTTGCGCCCGGAAGATAGCGATCAGAGAGAGGCATGCGCGCTTCAACAGTACAGTAAACCAACTTGTTTCCCATACGTTGATAAAGTCCTTTCAAAAAAAGTGAAAAATAATTTACCGTTTCGTGCTTTTTTGCTTCAAAATCTATATCGATACCATCAAAGCCGTTCTCTTTTACAACGCGAGCAATCTCGTCTTCCAGCGCAATACGTGTTTTTGTGTTACTAAGGATTCGGTGGATACTGTCACCATCTCCCCACATAATACTTGGGACTACTCGTACTTTATTCTTCTTTGCTTCGGCAATAAAACTTTTCCATGGTTCTTCAGCAAGATGTGCCGTGTCAGCAAGCGTGCCGTTTTTTTTCATGGTATACCCAAACGGCATCACACTCGTGAGTTGAGAGAGATGCTCTGATACCTCTTGTGTTCCTGTAGCGGAACGCCAATAGGGAATCCACCCCGAAAACTCAAGCGGTTTCACGTTACTTACGCTTGAAGTAGCAAAAACACTCGAGGGTACCATAAAAAAGTACCCAAATACAAACACTGTCATTAATGTAGTTCTCATTTTTTTATACTACCAGACACACCCTCTTTATGAAATAGCGACGCAGAGAACTAGCTCCCTTCGTTGATAGCAATTTCGTGGATAGACCGATTGCGATGAACAAGCTCGTCGTTTCTCACGGACCGAAAGAATTCGTATTGGCTTTTTGGGTTCCTTCCATACCAAGCAAGAAAATCACTACTGATTGGTTTCCGAAGAAGCTCTTCTTTATGTTCCTCCAAGAAACGTGCGTACTGGTCAAAGGCATGTTGCTCAAAAAGATAGTTAAGCTCAAGAGACCACCGAGGGTTTGCTAGGTAGAGAATGTAGGATCCCCAAAAATAAAAAAAGGCAAAGAACATAGGAATGAGGGTGTAGCGAATGATCCCTGCCTTTTGTTCGTCACCGGCGAGTTGCGAGACAACAATGACATGCATTGTTTCATTATCACTTGCAAGGCGGACAAATTTTGTAATCGTCGAAAGCTGAAGTGCTTTTTTCTCATCAGCATAAAACATGGTCAGGAGCGTAAAGGCTGCCGAAGACCACGAGTGATACGGAACACGTGCAATAACTTCCACTGCACGAAATTTTAAATACGAAGGGGCTTCTCCGTACACCGTATTTCCACACCACACAAGAAAGTTCCCGAGAATGCACGCGAGCAACCCAACCTTGTAATCATCGAAGGGTCTTTTATATTCTTGCAATTGACCTTCATCATTCAACTGCTCAATGAGGGCCTCAAATTCTTTGTTTGATTTTTCAGTTTCCATGGTTAGATACTAGCACAGACATCAGTCTTCTCTCAAAACTAAAAAGGAAAACTCCATAAAACCTCACGACACACCGCAAGATTTTGTGTGAAAGCGAGAGCTCCGAGAAAAATGAGGATGCCACCAAAAAGAATATTTATGTAGGGCATCCATGCTGAGGCGCGGTTTAGATACCGCTCAATCTCACCCGCAAAGGCTCCGATAATAAGGAATGGTACACCGAGTCCAAGCGCATACGCAACAAGTAACAAAAATGATTTTGCGGGGGCGAGCGCGGCGAGGCCGAGAATCGCGCCCAGCGCAGCACCAACGCAAGGTGTCCACCCCGCCGCAAATGCTGAACCAAAGACAAATGCTGCAAGTGATCGCGAAGAAAATTTCATATGAATAGAAAATTGTCGCGGGTGATCAAGAAATGCAATTTTTAATAAGCCCATCAAATAGAGCCCAAAAAAAATCATAATGCCTCCCCCTACGCGCGCAAAGGGTACTTGGAGTGATGGACCGGCACTCACGAGTGCACCATGCACCAAAAGACCAAGAAGGGCAAAAACAGTAGTGAACCCAAAAACAAAAAAGATGCTCGCGTGAAAAGTTGCAAGCCTCCTCTGCCCAAGAGGAAGTAGTGGTGCGCCCCCAGAAATCCCCCCAAGGTATGCGAGGAACCCAGGAACAAGAGGTATGACACACGGAGCAAAAAAAGAAATAATTCCCGCCCCAAATGCAATAAAAATAGTTATGTCATTCATTGCTTACCATTGTAACGCATCCTTAATGATTGCGCACGAGTCATTCCCTTGATACAATATGTGTATCTATCATGATTGAAGGCTACGACTATCGCATCACATGGAATGCTCCTGAATATGAACACATCGAACATGATGCTGATTGGTTTTGGGCACTCGGCATTATCTCCGTATCCCTCGCAGTAGCTTTTGTTATCGTGGGGAACGCCCTCCTCTCGGTTGTCCTTTTACTTGGTGTTGGTTCACTTCTTTTTTATGCAAAACACCCCCCAAAAATAATCGAATGTGAACTTTCAAAACGAGGGGTCAGAAACAATGAGACCGTTTATCCCTGGGACTCTCTTGAATCTTTTTGGATTCTTGACGGTCACGAAAATCATAAAGAAATTCTCTCCCCAAAAATTCTCCTCATTTCAAAAAAACCCCTTATGCCCCACATTGTGGTTCCCTTGGATGAGGAACATTTCGAAGAAGTACACCAAGCGCTCACCCACATGCTCCCCGAAGAACATCAAGTAGAACCCCTCCCCAACCGCCTCATGCGCAAAATTGGGTTTTAGATTCGATTTCTTTAATAAGTTTGTATCCGTTTCCGTGAGAAAGCATGCCTTTATAAGAAACAATAACCGCTTCGTTCTCAAAATTACTCTTAATCTTCGACAACATTCTTCTTTTGGTCGCTGTTCTCAATACGCGATGTTTTTGAAAATGCACCCATCCCAAAAAATCCACTCCGGAAGCGAGCGTTTTGAGAAATAATTTATTCGGATGAAGTGTGAGTTTAAGATATTTCTCCAAAAACTCCGCAATCTGCGGAACCAAACTTTCAAGATACTCATTATCTTCGCTCAAAAACACAAAGTCATCAGCATAACGAATATAATATTTCACTTTCAACTTGCCCTTCACAAATTGATCAAACTCATTCATGTAGATATTCACCAAAAGTTGCGAGGTAAGGTTGCCAAGCGGTAGCCCCCCGCCATCTTTTCCTTCTGTGTTAAAGCTGTTAATAATACAATCAAGAAGTCGGAGTAGCTCCTTGTCCTCTATATGCTCTGCTAAAATAGTTTTCAAAAGTATATGGTCAATGTTTGCAAAAAACCTCCTAATATCACCCTTCAAAACAAAGCACGGTCGGGTATTATTTTTTGATACAATCTTTCCAAAATCTTGAAAACGATTCATCGCCTTGTGTGCCCCCTTCCCTATTCGGCACGAATATGAATCGTACATAAACTTACTATCAAAATATCCGTAGAGTTCTCTATAGAGCAAGTGATGCACAAGACGGTCGCGAACGGTTGCTTTGTGAATATCTCTTGGTTTCGGGTCGTTAATTTTGAACTAGATTCCCTGTGGTCTCTGCCACAGGGCTCCCTGTAGGAAAGTTTGAA
>JAVHQE010000117.1:0-2056 GCA_036170975.1 Minisyncoccota bacterium
AAAGCGCGCCCGAAGGGCGCGCTTTTGTTGTATGTGGGTATATTTCTATCAACTAAAACCTGAGCACTATAAACTATTCCTTATCCTTTTACCTCGTTCACCAAGTTGGTAAATGTTTCTGGGTTGTGTTCTGCGAGGTCTGCCATAATCTTGCGATCGATAATGATGTTCTTCTTTTTGAGCGCATCAATAAATTTACTGTATGAATATCCGAGAGGGCGGAGTGCCGCATTCATCTTGACCGTCCAAAGGCGACGGAAGACGTTTTTCTTGTCACGGCGATGGGCAAAAGCGTATGCTCCTGCATGTGCAATAGCATCATTTGCTTGAATCTCTTTTGTACTACGTCCAAAACGGTAGCCTTTTACCTGAGCCAAGACGTTCCGGCGGTGTTTTAATGAAGTTGTTCCTCGTTTTACTCGTGTCATGGTATTGGTTTTATGCTAAAAGTCCTGGTAAAAATCGCGCTTTTTCCTTGTTGGTCATAGGGAAGTCACTCATGCGCTTTCCTGCAAGTTGTTTTGAACGGCTTGCTTTAGCATTAAAATGGTTTTGACCAGGCTTGCGGGCAAGGATCTTTCCCGTCTTTGTTACCTTGAGGCGTTTTGTGAATGATTTGTTTGTTTTCATGTTATGGTACCTTACTATATTTTCGTATTTTTTACAAGTTATTTCTTGGAAGCTCTTTCGAGGACAATGGTCAACCCTTTGGGGCTTTTTAGGGGTTCTCCGGCGACGCGATATTCTTCGGAGATAAGGGTGAGTACTCGATTAAGGCGTTCTTTCTTGAATTCCATTTCTGCGTATTTCGAACGTCCCACTAAGAACAAGTCAATCTTTACACGGTGTCCTTCTTTGAGCCACTTTGAAGCATTTTTTGCTTTGAGTTCAAGGTCGTGCTCTGATGTCCCAATCTTTACCTGCATTGATTTTGTTTCGGTAATGTGTGCGCGTGATTTTGCTTCCTTTTGTTTTTTACTTTGTTGGTATTGAAATTTACCATAGTCCATGATCTTTGCAACGGGAGGCTCTGCGTTGGGGGAGATCTCAATGAGGTCCATTTTTAGCTCCTCTGCCTTGGCAAGTGCTTCCGAAAGGGTAAGAACGCCAAAAACTTCGCCAGTATCCGTAATAACACGGAGTTCTTTGGCGCGAATTTGATGATTGATTTTTACTTTTGGATTCAAAGGATTGAAAAGTCGTATAAAGACTAAGAAATTAAATAACACCGCAAGTACGAAATAAGGAATTTTTGAGATAAAATTAAGTATCTCGGAAATCAAGATATACTGCGAAGTCTTCAAGAGTATATAAGAAATAGTGAGGAAAATCAAGGGGCGGGGGATTTTCTTTAGGGTTCTTAATTAGATTTTACCGAGTTTTTTTTGATGTGGAGATGGGGGGTGGCCACAGGTTGCTAAGTCTGCTCGGGTGAGTACACCCTGCGCGGACTAAGTACCTTCGACCCCAACTCGCCGACAAGCACTCACTTCGTTCGTCTTGTGTACCGGCTCCGTTTTTCGATTCCCCTCATCTCACACAATTGCACCCCCGAAGGCGTTTCGCCTTCGGGGGTGCAATTGTGGAGCCTACTAAGGGAAATTAGAACCACATTGATTGAATCATAAGCAATACATTTCCTACGACTAGTGGATGAGTGGGACGACATGCCAGCCACTTAGGAATTAAGTGCACCCTCCGTTAGAACCAAGGTATAGGTAAATGAATGTTAACAACGTTAAGAATGTTGCTTATGAACACTGTGCATGACATGAATGTATTCTTACTGTATGTTGCCAGGATGTTTATGGTGCTAAAAGTGAGTTGTGTTGTGTGTGACAATAATTACTTTGATTATATAAAAAAAGCGGACCAAAAATCGGTCCGCTTCAAATTTTACGCTAGCAAAATAAGGAATGTTATTGCTTTATCATCTGCCTTTCCATCTCAATAAATGACGGAGGACTTTCAGGTGTCGGTTCCTTGAGGAGTTTCTGTTTAAATACTCCTTCATTTTTAACAATGATTAATGCGACGCCTGTCTTTGATGGGTAAC
>JAVHQE010000118.1:0-2053 GCA_036170975.1 Minisyncoccota bacterium
TAAAAATGTCCTAACTAAAGTGGCTGCGGCTACACTTCAGGTCTGCAAGTTTGACTCTAAGCTCTAAAAGCCTTATGTGGGAGGAGTTATGTCCATCCTTATCTAAATAGGACTACCCAAGCGAGGTAGCTCAGTATGCAGATAAGCATGGTGGGTGTGTTCGATGCGATCAGCGAGTTCAGGGAAGGATAAATTGGTTCTCTTGTCGGTCTGGTGATAAGAGAAGCTAATGAGAGAAGCAAGCTAACAACCGTGATCGAGAATTCTCGAAGTTGGTGAAGCCATAACCTTGACGCTTAATTAACTTGATACGATTGTTGATTCCCTCAATCGCGCCACTGGATGAGTGGGAGATGAAATAGTTAGAAATGCCATCCAAATGGCCATGAATTGTCTGACAGGATTCCTGGTACAACTGTTGAGCATGATTGAGCCAAATTTGAAAACGGCGTTTGCCAGATGCGGGAGTTCGAGCTGTTTCATAAATTTGCCTGAACTCCTCTTTCAATTCATACGCAATTCTCAAACAGCAGGAGTGGTTCAAAATCAACTCCAGTTGTAAGCGTTGCTCTTCATTCAAATCACTCTGGTTTTTGAGTAACAGATACCGACTGCCTCGCAGGGTCATTCCAACAGCTTTTCGCAGTTTATTTAATTCCTGAGTAACCAGTTTCATGACATGGAATCGGTCATAGACGAGAATGGCATTGGGAAACACTTGAGCAATTACTTTGGGGAAGCCACCCCACATATCGATACTCACTTCTTCAACCTGTTCACGCAGTTCAATCGGTTGCTGGCTCAGGGCTTCAATGATGTCCGCGCTACGATGTGAATCAATCACATCGAGTAAGGTGCCCTGTTCGATATCGCCTACGACCGTGACAAAATCCTGATGACCCTTGCGCATCGCAATCTCGTCAATGCCTACCCGTTTTACCGAGTCCCAAGTGTTTTTTTTGAGCACTGATATGGTCAAAGATGCCCTTAATTACCTCCACTCCTAAGCCTTCTTCACGGCTCACTTGTTCGATGGTCGATACTTTGATGCGTTGGTAAACATACTCCTCGTAGCGCTTGGTGTGATGTCGTTTCCAATCCATCCAAGGCAATACTTCAGTGGCATAGCGTTGACAGTTACGGCAATAAAACTGTCGTCGGGGAACTTTCAAGTAAACGGCTTTACCAAAGGTAGACAAATCCCTCACTAAAATCGGGCGATTTTGGTGGAGTTCTTCGGTGAACTGTTCGCAATGAGGGCAGTTGATTCCATCGGGCACAATCCTCACCTGAAATATGAATTGATTCTCAATACAGCTACAGGTTTCAACACTCACTCCAGGCAGGTCTAGCAAATAATCCAGATGAAAGCTCATGAAAGTATTGGTAACGCATGATACATTTTACACCTGACTCCCAGGAGAACCATTACATCTCTTCAATACATTGCCTCAGTCAATCCTCGGAATTAGAATAGAAAGTTTATTTATATATTCCGTGCATATACGGTTGAAAAGACTCTCCAGTAGGGATGTCTGACGATTTCTTGAAAATCAGCGTGGCTTCAAGTCTTGTATCCATCAATATCCATAAAACATATTATGGATACAACAATTCTATGAATAGCTGAGTATTAAAAAAGGCCTGCCCTAGTTGATAATTACAAAGTTTACTTGAGCTTTAATCCTAGGCTAGCCGTCTTCACAGAACCTACACCACATACCCCATTAAAGCAGGTTAACTTGTATTCACAGCAGACGAATCAGTAAACCTAACTACCAAGAACCCCCTAGAAAAAAGGAGCTTGGTTGGTTGGAAAAATCACACAGTACTCCGTCTGTACTTTTCTCTGGCCAGTAGTTTAATGTTGTTGTTGGGCCCCTGAACTATGAGCTTCCCTCGTTACCTCCTAGCCTCTTCTCTGTTCGCTGCCACGGTTTTTTTTGCTGCCACCTTTCCTCTGGCTGCAATGGGTTCTCAGCCTCTGACCATTCAATTAGAAGAGCAGCCTGTGTTTGCTGGCCAAATTAAGGAACTAGCAGGCCCCTATGTA
>JAVHQE010000119.1:0-9310 GCA_036170975.1 Minisyncoccota bacterium
TTCAAGGATTTTGTACATATTGTAAACCAATAAGAAACCCTGCTTGTTAAAAACAAAAAAAGGCGCGCTTACACTCTTTTTAGTAAATAGACTTTTGCGAAACTACTTTTTTGCATTAAGCTTTCAATAATTTTTCAAAAACATCAGGCTGAAAACCAACCACGATTTCTCCATTGATATCAATCACTGGAACTCCCATTTGCCCACTTTTTGTAATCATTTCTTGTGCGCGTGATTGATCTTTCGTAACATCAACATCTTCAAAGGCAACGTTATTCTCCTTGAAGTACGTTTTTGCATAGGTACAGTAAGGGCAGGTTGGTGTTGAGTAAATGATAACGGTATTATTTTTCATGATAGTATTTTTTAAATTGATAAAAGGTATAACTACTTATACTTACAAATAAACTTTTTCAAATCAGACATAATCATAACGTCCGCAAGAAGGTAACAGACTCGTTTCCCCTCTCGCACAGAACTGAGGAGCCCTTCTTTTGCCAATGTCTGCAGATGGTGCGATGCGATAGCAACACTCATATCAAGACTCTCTGCAATGTCAGAAACGCACGCTTTTTTTGCATAAAAAAGATAGCAGAGGATTTTAAGCCTGCTTGGGTCGCCTACGGCTTGAATCTTCTTTGCCAGGCTTTCTATGTTCTGAGTTTCTTTTTTAGTGACCATGTCCTTATACATTCAAATGTATGTTTGAATGATATACTAAAAAGGTTGCCCGTGTCAAGCACCACAGAGGCATTCTCAATGCCTCCCACAAAAATGCTTTAGATGCGACCCAAATGAGCACTCTCCCCTAAAGCAGGCTTCACTCAAAAATTCTTGACTGAGTTTTTTAACTAAGCCACTTCCTGGTCGTCATTGCCATGGGGCGCACGAACAAAGAGAACGGGTACGAGTACAAGGGTAAGGCAGATGGCAAAAGCGAGACCAAACATCACCGTGAAGGCGAAGGGACCCCACGTAGGGTTAGAAAATGCCAAAGGAATCATACCAATAACAGTCGTTATGGTAGTGAGCACAATAGGTCTCAGTCTCGTTGCGCTTGCTTCTACAACAACGTCAACAATCGATTCGCGCGGATTCTCTTTCAAATGTTTAATCATCGAATCCATTAAGATAATGGCATGATTTACGAGGACGCCCCCCAAGCCAATAACCCCCAAAAGAGACGTAAAGGAGAGTGACTGGCCCGTAACCGCAAGACCTACCAAAACGCCAATGAGAGAAAGTGGGACAATGGACAACAAATAAATGGTGTAGCGGATTGAGTTGAACGAAATAATGAGAATAACAAACATGAGCACAATCCCCGCAATCAGCGCAACAAACATTTCCGTGAAAGACTGGTTTATATTTTGCGTTTCTCCTCCATAGGAAACAACTACGCTCGGAGGAAGGTTGAGTTCACCAACTCTCTTTTTAAATGCTGAAACAAGTGCCGTGGTCGTTGTCTTGTCATCAGGATAGCCAGAAACTGTTTCAATGCGAATTTTATCTTTATGCGAAATTGTTGCATTGCTTATCCCTAGTGAATCATTCAAAACTGACCCGAGGAGTATAGTTCCTGATGGCCCTTGAATAGAGAGGTTCTTGATGCTGTTAATCGTTGTTTCTGCAGTATCTGAAGTATTTGTATAGTTCGAATTGAGGTTGAGTTTTACCACAACATCTACGTTTTGTTTTGGCTCCGTAATACTTGTTGCTTTTGTGCCGTTTATCGTAGCCCGGAGTGTCTGCCCAATGAGTTGGGTATTCAAGCCAAGCACGGTCGCCTTCACTCGATCGATTGTTAAATTAAACTCAGTACCATTGTTCTGTGTTGTCGCGGTGACATTCGCAGAGTGAGGCAACGAGGCCAGTAGTTGCGCTCCCCTATCAGCCACAGTTATAATTTCATTCAAGTTGTCTCCTTTAAATTGGATTTGTACCGGAGCTCCCGAAGGTGGGCCGTTACTTGCTTGCAACACTTGAATCTTTGAATCCTTAATTACTGATAATTCTTTCGTGAGTTCCCCTGCTACCTGGGTACTCGTTTTACTCCGCACGACAGGTAAGTTGACCGTAATATTTGCCTGGTTGCTTCCCGAGGATCCCGCACCCGTAAGAGCAGAGCTCTGACCTACCGTTGTCTGAAACGAGGAAATATCTCGATTGCTATAGAGTATTTCTTCAATCTCTCGTACTGCGATATCTGTTTTCGCGAGAGTCGTCCCCTCTTCTTTTTGAACATTGATGTAAACGAAGTCCTGATTATTCTGCGGGAAAAACGAAAGTGAAACCAATCCCGTAAGAGGGAGTGCAAAAGAAAGAATAAAGAGTCCGCCCAGTGCCCACAAAAATATATTTTGATGCCTACGGTTCTCTAAAAGTTTTCGTAAATTTTTTGTATACCAGCCAGTAACACGTGTCGTGTATTCCTCCTGCTTCTGCTCAAAATGATTTTCCTTTTTCTTACTAAAGAGAACCGCAATCAAGGGAACAATCCCGAGCGCAACAAAAATTGATGCAATGAGTACAAAAATAAGAGTGTACGGGATGCCCGCAATAAATTTCCCCACAATACCCGAGATATAGAAGAGAGGTGCAAACACCGCCACCGTAGCCATGGTTCCCGCAATCAACGGCCAGGCATAATCCTTGAGGGCAGCGCGCGCTGCCTCTGTTGCATTTCCATAGATTCTCATTCGTGCATGGATTGCCTCCGTAACAACAATACCAGAGTCTACGAGAATACCCACCGCGAGAATGAGCGCAAAAAGGACAATGAAATTGAGCGTATTCCCTGTAAAGTAAAGACCGATAAAAGCAATTAAAAAAGAAAGGGGTATTGCAAGAGCAGAAACCAATGACTCACGCCAGCCGATAGTAACAAAGAGTACGATGATTACGAGAAGCACGGTTTCAAGCCCCGTCTTTGAAAGATCACCAAGCTGTTTACCTACCGCAATCCCCTGATCAGTAGACGGTGGTACGAACACATCCATACCTGACAGCGTTGTTTTTTTAAGATTTTCAATTTCTTTTTTTACCGCGTTTGCAACACCCTGGATACTTGCACCGGCTTGTTTATAAACCAAAAGGGTGATTGCTTGATCGCTCGGCTTTCCTGCAAGCGATACTCTTGAATATGTCGTAGCAGGGGCGAGATCGTTATAGATCGTTGCAATATCTCGCAGGTACACAGGAACGCCATTCTTTGTGCTTATCGCAATGTCTTCTAGTTGGTTTGGGTCACTTATATTTCCCTTAAAATTAACATTGTAGTTAACTCCATCTATGGAAATTTTTCCAGCAGGAACAGAAGAGTTGTTCGTCCCAATAGCAGAAATAACATCGGTAATCCTCAGTCCATACTGTTCGAGTTTTTCCTTCTTCACCACAACACCTATCTCTCGCGGAGGAACACCCGATACTTCGACACGCGAAACTCCTGATACACTCAAAAAGTCATCTGAGACAGTCTGTCCAAGCGTAGAAAATTCTAACGGGGAAAGCTTCCCCGAAATTGAAACCACGAGAATAGGCTTACTATTAAAATCAAGTTTATTTACCTGCGGTGTTGTGGCATCCTTGGGTAAGTTTGGTGTCGCTCGTGCCACGGCATCACGCAAATCCTGAATCGACTGATTAGTATTCGCATTTGAAGTAAACTGAACAATAATTTGAGATACACCGTCGCCCGAATTTGAGGTAATAGTATCGATATTATTAAGACCCGAGATTTGTGCCTCAAGTTTATTAGTCACCAATGTCTCCATGTCTTCAGATGATGCTCCTGGCAGAGTTGTTATCACAATGCCCTCGGGTATGTCTATCGCGGGACTATTTTCCTTGGGGATTTTTACCAAAGAAAATGATCCTGCCACAACAAGAACTGTAATGAGCACATAGCTCAACTGTCGTCTCTCAAGAAAAAAGTTCCACAACCACAACATATTTATTTAGTGTATCCCACAATTATTTTTTGACCATCTGAAAGTCCCCGCGCATCGCTAACAATTTCCATATCTGCAGTAACCCCACTAATAACTCTGACGTTCGCCCCTGAAATTTGACCGAAAGTTATCGGGTGGGCAACGAGGGTGCTAGAGCTCACCGTAAAAACGACAGGACCATCGGGGGTAATTTTCGAAGCCACAATGGGGATAATAAAGTAGTTTCCCCCTTTTTCTCCCTCTGTTTTTGCAATATCTACCTTGGGGAGGACGAGCGAGACAGATACCGTATCCCCGTCAGTAAGAGCACTTTGGTCTCCGGGGATTCCAATTTTAACTTGTATTTTCCCCGTCGTTGGGTCAAGAGCTGGGGCTATAAATGTAATCACCCCATTTGTTTTGTTTCCAATCACCGCCTTTTCTCCTACGGCCAGTATCTTTGCATCCTCTGCGGTAACATATACCAAAACCTGAAGTGTCCCCGGGTTAGAGATTTGAGCGACCTGAGTAAAAGACGGGACATAATCTCCACGAGAAATAGGCAGACTAATAATAGTCCCTGAAATCGGTGCGCGGATAATAGTCTTCTCAAGGTTTGCCTTTGCAGAATCGAGCGCACCAAGTGCTGATTTTATCGTTGCTTGTGCACTTGCAATATCATTCGTTGTTCCTGCATTTGCTGAATTTGAAGCAATCGTCGCACTCGAGAGCGCCATGTTGTATGAACTTTTTGCATTCGTAAGGCTAGAGATTGCAACAATTGTTTCACTTCGAGCTGCCGCAATGAGCACCTGGTTCGTCGCAATAGCAGAGGCAGGAACGCTTGGCGAAGAAACCGTCTTATTAAGCGCCGTCACCATGTTCGTAAGAAAAGCCTCCACGGTTTGCGCCATTGAAATCATTTCCGTTATGTTTGCGTTCAAATTAGCTTGTGTGGTGTTCTTCAAAAGAGTGTCTGCTGTTTCACTCAAACTCCTCAGCGCAACTCGTTCATTTTCAATATCAGAAACAAGCTGGCTATCTGAGACGGTCAAGTTTAGTTTGGGTTGCACCCGAGGATTGCTAAACAATGAATCTGCTTTAGTGTGCAAAGCATCGTCGAGTGAAGCATAGGAACTTTGCATCGCCAAGAGCGCATTAGCTTTCGCATCCTGCGCCGATTGCGTTGCTTGAGAAGATGCCGTGCTCGAGTTTTCTGCAGTACTACCACTTGCCTTTGTATACAACACTCGAGCAGAATCATAGGCGCCCTGTGCTTGAAGGACTGTCGCACGTTGACTACTGTTTTCAAAATTTGCGATCACTTCTCCTGCAACAACCTGATCACCAAGAACGTGAGAGAGGCTCACAATTTCGCCAGAGCTTACCGCAAGGATACTTGCCTTATTAACAGAGACCACTTTCCCGGTAACAGGGAGCGACCCCGCTTGGCCAGAAAAACTTGCGACAGAAGCAAGGCTTACCTGTGTTTCATAAGAAGAGGTAGTGGCGGGCAGTGCGGGGTTAGAACCAAGGCGCAGAACAAAAAGAACGAGTACTGCAATAATGAGGGTTACTACTATTTTATAAGTACGGGAGAGGTTATGGAGAAACGTAAGAATTTTTTTGATGGTATTCATAGGTGTTATTTTTTAAGATAATGCTGTCCGATTTTCTTATTCAGTAAAATGAATTGGTCGAGTTCCCTTTCATTTAAGTCTTTAAACAGGTCGGTAACATTTTCTAACACCTGCTTTTTCATTTCTTCAACTAATTTTTTTGTTTTCCTCGAAAGTACGAGGGTTACCATTCTCCGGTCTTCTTTTTGTGCCTCCCTCGTCACATAGCCATTCGTAACTAACATATCGACAACCTGGGTTGTAGCGCTACTCGTAATACCCAGTTCAAGGGCAAGATCTTTTGTAGTGCTACCCTTTCCGATATCTATCGCTATAAGGGCCCTCCATTGTGAAGGTGTTAAGAGTGTCCTCTTTCCTACCCCAACAGGACAAAAGGTTATCTTTCTTTTAAGTTCTCCAACGACTTCTATCAATTCTTCAATTTTTTGTTTTCTCCTGTCCATAATCCATAAGCGACTAACAAGATAAGAAGCTTATCAAAATGCATGCGGTCTGTCAAGCAAGCAGAAAGCTTGTGTACTGAAACATGACTAAGGGGATGCCGTCGTGGAGGATGCTCCCAGTTTCTTGGGTTGCACTCAATCTCTTTGATTCCCCGTAGTTATATTCGTACTACAAAAATACCCAACCGATCTTTTCGGTAGAGTATTTTTAACTTTGAGTTGATAACAAAAAGGCTAATTGAAATGCGTACCCTCCCTTACCAACTTCCGCTTGAGCCCCCACCGCCAAAACTACCGCCACTAAATCCCCCAAAGCCTCCCCCCGAAGACCCTCCTCCTCCTGTCCACCAAGGCAATGGATTTCCGTTCGACATACTGCTCGAGTACTTGTTTGAAATAACATAATCAAAAAGTAACCCGAAGACAATCAATACGATGGTGACAATAGCTCCCACATAAAAAGTACTAACAAAAAATGAGGTTGCGATACCGATAATGCCACCCACAATACCGCCCGCCCACCACGACTTACTGCGAGCCAACACAGCAGCAAGCCACTGCAAAAAAAATAAAACCGGAAATATTACTGTAAAAAAGAACTCTGCGGTATTGTTACTACTTGTGGGCACTGCTCTGTAGTCTATTGCCTGCGTCCCGCCAACAAATGTCGGAGCAAGAAGTCCGACAATTTCTCTCACCCCATCAGTGACCCCTGCATCATAATCCCCATCCTTGAAACGTGGTGTAATTACATCTCTAATAATACGCGACGATTTTGCATCAGTGAGTACTCCTTCAAACCCATACCCAACTTCGATACGGAGTTTTCTATCGTCTTTTGCAATAAAAAGGAGCACGCCATTATCCTTTCCTTTCGTACCGATCCCCCACTCGCGCGCGACTTCTATGGAATAATTTTCTATACTATCTCCTCCGAGAGAAGGGATCATCACTACAGAAATTTCCCCCGCGCCACTTTCTTTGAAACTTCTTAGGAGTGTTTCGAGCTCTACCTTTGTATTTGGGCTTAGTGTCCCCGTGTAGTCGTTTACATACCCGGTAGGTTTCCCGAGCTTTTCGTAGGCAAACACATTGCCAGCCACCACGACAAAACTAAGCAAGACGATAGTAAATAACAATCGAGATATTTTCACGATAGAATAAATCAATTAATTTAGAACGAAACTGCTGGTGCTACTGATGCGCCCTGATCTGCTGCAAAATATGCTTTTTGTGTAAAGCCAAACATTCCTGAAATAATATTCCCCGGGAACTGTACGAGGCGCGTATTGTATGACATTACCGCAGTGTTGAAATCCTTGCGGGCAACTGCAATTCTATTTTCAGTGCCCTCTATCTGCGATTGAAGATCCCTAAAGCTTGCGGTAGCTCCAAGTTGAGGATAATTCTCTGCTACGGCAAGAAGTTTACCAAGGGCTGAACCAACAGCTCCTTGTGCTTCCTGAAACTTCTGTAGACTTATAGCGTCAAGCTTGTTTGGGTCTATCACTACTTGTGTTGCTTTCGCGCGCGCTTCTACTACTTGTGTAAGGGTCGTCTTTTCAAAGTTTGCGGCGCCCTTTACGGTGCTGACGAGATTGGGGATGAGGTCAAGGCGACGCTGATACTGCCCCTCAACATCTGCCCACTTTGTTTTTGTTCCCTGATCAAGTGATACAAGACTGTTATAGGTACCGAACACCCAAACCCCACCAAGAACTACGACTGCGAGAACTACCCAAAAAATTTTATTCATTAATTTTAAAATTAAATACAGCTAATACTTATACTATACCACGTGCAACCCAAAAATCCTTTGGTCGGTACTTTTTGGTTACTATTTTTGGTGGTGCTGTCGTGGAAGATATTAGAACTATTTTGAGCAGACGTACAATGCGAGTATCTACATTCCGACCATGGAACTACACCAAAAAGCATCAGGTGGCAATATTTTATAACTTCAAATTATAGAGAGATTCTATTTTTGAAACATATTCAAGACATTCTTCTTTCATTTTTTTATGCTTTATATTGACCTCTTTTGCCATATCAGCAGGAAGGCATTTTCCATCCATAAAACCGAGTACATAAAACTCTCCATGTACTTCAAAAAGAAAAGAAGCTTCCTGAAAAACCTGCTCGTCTTTCAGAGTGTCGAGAGTCTCAGGAAGCAATGACGTTTTAAGTTCTTCACACCAAGCACGCCATTGCTCTACTCGCCCACTTTTAATTTTCAGAACAGCTCCATTTATCATAAGAGTATTATAGATTAGAAATCAAAAAGAAAAAAGCGAGGCACTAAAAGCGCCTCGCTTAAACAAAAAACTACCTACAATGCATACCCGATGCCTCGTGGAGTAGGCTCAAACAAACGATAAGGTTGGACCTGGGGATAGATTTCCTGGTTACCCTTGTGCCAGCAAATAATGGCCGCGTCCGATAAATCTTGTGGCCAAAACTCCAAATCCACAGTGGAGAAAATTTGTGGCAACACATCAAGTGTATAGGAGTAAAGCCTCCTCACCGCTTCAAGGTTTGGCTTCTTGCTTCGATCGAGTGGACGATGGTGCATATACTCACCAATAACCCGCTCGCAGAAATCCATATACTTCTCGCTGTGCAAGACATGGAAATGCCAGAATGGGTCAACTGGTACCGATACGGCGTGCGCATTTGCAGGATCAAGCAAGGCGACGGCATAGTACTGCTTCAGAGCATAAATACCACGCTCAAGATAATCAGGAGGTGGGATAAAGCCGATTTCAGAAAAATACTCCATGACCTTTCGGACTACATCAGAATAGTCCTCCGCGTCTACAAAATACAACCTTTTTGCCTGCTCTGGATGAATAGTTAGAGAGAGTGCTTCGAATATGGTCTTGGGACAAACAAGCTTTATTGCAGAGTCGTGCGTTTTCATCATGAATCTCCTACGTAGGATTGAAAGAATGTATTGGCCAATACGGGAACAGTCAACATTCCACTTTTATTTCTAGCACGATTTTTAAAACATAGCAATATTAAATGCCTGATTCAACAATGTACAGTATTTCAGGTTGGAACCAAAAAGTCCCCAAACGGTCGGGACTTTTTGGTTACTATTTTTGGGGGTGCCGTCGTGGAAGATATTAGAACTGTGTTTGAACGGCTAGACGACTCAATAACTCATATTTCGTCGTTTTATAGTGCTATTTAGCACGGGAGGGGTACCCAACCCAACTTTTTCTTCAAAAAAAATATAAAATCCTTTATAACAAAGAGAGTGTTCCTCCTGGCGCCTTCACAAACTTCTCTCCCT
>JAVHQE010000120.1:0-9302 GCA_036170975.1 Minisyncoccota bacterium
GGCGCCACCCCCACCGGCGGTAACATAAAGTTAAACTGTACCAACTGAGGATTGATAGAGTTGAGGATAAGGTAGGAGGTGAGGATAAGTGCAAGCCCCGTAAGTGCATTCTGAACACGTTTCTTTGCACCATTCTTAGCATCAGGAGAAACTCCTGATGCTACATACTGTGTACCTCCTACAATAGCCATAAGGATAGAGAGTGCACCTCCAAGTGCAATGATGAGCTTGAGCATGCCCGAGAGGTATCCGTTGATGGTGTAGGAGGTGGAGAGGGTTCCTCCGTCTCCGATGGGGAGGGGGGCGAGGGGTACGTATTGTGCATGTGCAACCACTACACCTGCAAAGAGAGCAATGATAAGTCCGAGAATTATAGAATAGGTTCGCTTCATAATAGTTTAAAATAGTGAGTTTGCAGGAGCATCTTCTGCGGTAAAGTGTACCATAAGAGATTGGCTTGCAGATTGGAACGTTTGACGAATTCCATACATACTAAGCGAAAGAGAGGAGTTCCCTTTTGCCCCCGTGTCATTACGAAGGGTAATAATATGTCCAAAATTTTGTGTGGGATTTCCGTTCACCAGCCAATCATATTTTAGTGTTGCAATCTCGCTACTTGCTTCGTTGGAAAAGAAGTAAGGCTCGGCACTTATAGAAAGTTCTTTTTTGTTAAGGTTGATATCGGTACCAAATGGTCTGTTGTACCAAACACCCAAGAGCGGATGTTTTTCATAAAAAAGAATAAAAGGGTTGGTAAGAGTTAGGTTAATCTTTATTTCTGAGTTTATTGTGTTGTTTATGGAAGAAGCCCTTACTTTTACATTGGCATCTTCATAGGGCTTTGGTGCACGAAATAAGAAAGAATTTTTCCCATACCCCGAAGCATTGGTTGCGGTTGTGCCATCTTTTTCCCATACATATACAAGATTTCCTGCAGTAAGAGCATTTTGTCCTCCCGTATCGTCAGGGATTGCAACTGCACGAACTGCTGCTTGGGGCGACAAAAGTGCCTTCCCTCGATAAAAAGGAGGAGTATAGGTATCTGCTTCCCAAAGGATAGTAAGGCCAACAGGATTCCAGAAAAGTTCTTTGGTGATGGTTTCTCCTGTGTTGGCAACAATCGAAATTGTAAGACGTGTTGTTTTTCCTGAGGGGCCATTTTGAAAAGAAAGAGACCACTCCCCCCTGCCACTTTTTACTATTTTACCGTTGAGGGACCAGGTTATGAGTGCTTTATTGAGATCGGTAAGGTAACTTTGTAATGAAACCTGAACCATTTCTGAGGGGCCAGGGTTTTTAGGAAGTGTGGTAACTTCAAGGTAGTCTTTGATTGATTTTGCTCGAATGTCCTCTATTTTTGGAATTGCATTCATGCGGTCTTGAACAAGCTGGTCAATCTGTTGTTGAAGATCACTCGTTGGTTGGACCGCTGTTGTTGTGGATAGTTGTGCAGAAACAAAGAATGGTACGAACAAAAAGATACCAAGAAATATTGCAACATTGGGTTTGTGCATAAAACGCATGTGTTTATTATACCGTGAAAGACAGTCGAAAGTAAACATTCAATACCTCCCGTCTTTACTAAGTCAGCAACGACGATGCAAGGATGCAAAACACTGGATTGCTTCGAGTACTCGCAAAGACACCCACTCTCGTCTTTGCGAGGTACGAAGCAAACTAGAGTTTAATACTGGATTGCTTTGAGTACTCGCAAAGACAATACCAAATCCTCGTATGTCATTATGAGGAGGTACTCCGACGTGGTAATCCAGGGTTATTGCACCTCAGGGTTTTAATTTGTTGCTGCCTCTGCTTCGGCGAGTTCCCGTTTTGCTTTTTTGATAGCAAGAATTTGCGAGGGATCAGAGGTAATGATTTGTTCCTCAGTATATGAAGCAATTGTGCGAATAGCCACATGTTTCATTCCTGCAAAGAAGATGCCCTCCCCTACCCCTGATTCAAGGAGAAGAAACTTCTCTTCATCGGTTAAATTAAAAGCTTTTTGTACTGCATCGATTGAAGTCGGTGACTGCTTGAGGAGCACTTGAATCGACGAGTTGGTCATAATAGGGAGACCATAGGGTGATTTCAAAAAGTCATTTACGTCTTGTGTGATGGTGGCAATGCCGAGATAGTATTTACGACCTCGTTTTGCGAGTGCATAGAGGAACGAAGCGGTATCTTCTGATTTCATCATCCACCATGCTTCGTCCACAATAAGAAGACGTTTACGCAACGTGCGACGAATTGCATTCCAAATAAAGTGCGTAACAAGGTACATTGCTACAGGCTTTAGGTCGTCTTCCATGTCGCGGACAGAAAAAACGATAAACTTGCGATTAATATCGACATTGGTTGGCTGATTAATGAAACCAGACCATGAACCACGGGTGTATTTCGTAAGCTTTATAAGGATAGATTCCGCACCCTCCATGCCCGCGAGCACCATTTCAAAGTCAGAGAGAAGAGGTGCTTCGATCGCAGAAAAATCCGAATCAGGAGTGATGTCTTTAAGTGCATAGGTTTCTGAAATTGCTCGATCAACGATAGCATCTTCTTCGGGGCTGAGACCCCCAAGCATGATGCGGAAAAGTCCTACAAGGGAAATAACGTTGGCACGCAAAACATCAGCAGGCGCTTCGTCTTCGCGTGGAGTAGGAAGATCAAAGGGGTTGATATGGTGTTCAGAATTGAGGGAAATATTGAAATAGCGCCCCCCTACTGCCTCTGCCATAGACTCATACTCACGCTCAGGGTCAATGACAATAACATCAATATCAAACATAAGACTGCGGAGAACTTCAAGTTTTGTGGCAAAAGATTTACCTGAACCAGATTTTGCAAACGTAACGGAGTTGTAATTCTCGAGGGAGAATCGGTCAAAAAGAACCAAGGATGAATTGTGGCGGTTGATACCGTAGAGGATCCCTTTGTCTGAAGTGAGGTCAAAAGAAACAAACGGGAAAAAACTTGAGAGGGGTTCCGAATTTATTTTTTTTGTCACCGCAATCTTGTCGTCATTGACCGGCATAATACTACGGAATGCCTCTTCTTGTTGAAAAAGGGCAGGACGTACATAAATAAGGCGTGATTCAAGCATAGACTTGATTTCTGCCTCAGCATGCCCAAGCTCTTCTTCTGAGTCAGCGTAGAGAGATATATAGAGTCCGACATCAAACATTTTTTCTTGAGCCTGCTGAAGACGATCACGGAGCTCTTCAAGGTCGCGGTAGGCTGCCTCAAGCATTGGGTCGCGCACAAATCCCTTACTTTCGCGTACGTTAATTTGGCTCTGCACCTCGGCTACTTTTTTCTCAAACTTTTTCATAATTCCCACAGTGTCTACCGGATGAATATAGATAGCGATATCAAAGACCTTGTCGAGGTTGATGAGCGGGGAAAGCCAATTGTCGTTCACAATGTTTGGGTAGGAGGTAATAAAAAATGAACGGACAAATTTTTCTCCTAAAATAAGTTGTTTAGACTCCACTTTTACTGCAGAAGGGGCGATGATATCGTTCAGGTTCAGCTCGGTATTGCCATAGAGGTCTTGCGCAAGAACAGGAACCGTACTCTTCTCGGGCTCTGTTGTCTTAGTTTGTTTTGTTCCAAAAAAATTAATCATAATAGTTTATCGTGTGGCAGCATTTTTCTCTGCTTCTCCAGGATTGAAGAGGCGGTAATAAAGCTCAGTAAGTTCCTCTGTACCAAGGGGTACGACACGCACCCCGGTGCGAGCAAGACCTTGACTGATGACCCCTGCACGTTGCTCGAGTTGAGACTTTGCCTCTTCGAAAGCCTCAACGGCACCCGCAGAAGGAGCAGTACGCCCTCCTTTTTTCTGTCCAAAAAGACTAGCGATCCCTCCCTTTGAAGAAGTTTCGCTTGTTACCGACTTTGGAGGAGCATAGGGTACAACGATGATGAACATTTTGTTCATAATATTTGTTGATTGAGTAATTGTCTTTACGAAACCAATATACTCACGGATTTGGATTTTCAAGAGCTCGTTCATTTCCTCGTGAAATCGCTCTTCGAGTAAAAGCAGGTAAGGGCGAATATCTAGCCTACGTGATTGGATAAAAATTTGAGTTGAGAATTCAAGCGAATTTAAAAAACTTTGGAATTGCATAAGGATAGCCATCTGTTCATCGTTGGATTTGAGCGCGAGATTTACCGATGATGCCATGAGAAGCATACGGATTGTACCGTCTTTTAAGATGACGACATTGTCACGAATTTCTTTGATGGGGACAAAATCTTGTGCCGCTTTTGATTTGATTGCCATATGCTAATTTATGAATATTAATCTCGGGCAGGCCCGCGTACGTCAAGGTTGAACGAAGCACTAGAAAGTTTATTCGAAGAGACAAGAGGAACCTGGGGTATCGGTGAGCCCTTGAACTCCTCCTCTTTTCCTGCTGTCGGTTCTACTGTCGTCTTTTTCCACGTATAGAGCTTGTCACGGAGCATATAGTTGAATCCAGCTTCGAGAACTTCAACAAAAGGTCTCCCGAGTTTTTCTTTTGGATAAAAAGCGAGAGCCCAGGTAAATACCCCTATGGCAAAAATAATCGGAGCAGAAAGAAAAATATAAGGAATGAGGCGGTAAACAAGATACCCTCCCCCTAAACCACCAGCAACATAGATTGCTTGTTTAAGGGTAAGTGGGCCAAAAAGCTTGTCCTCGATATCGATATATTGAGGGATGTGAAATTGCATACGCATAGTATAACAATTTACCGTAGAAATTTACAGGGGAAACAAGATTTGTATTTTTGAGAACCTGTTTAGAATCTCGTTTCGAAGCGGAATTCCAGAATTTTGAGCGAAAAATTCATAAAATTAAGAAGAATATCGGGATATTTTGATTAATTTTAGGGATTTTGTAGCCAAAATTCTGGAGTTCCGCTCGAAAAGCAATATCGTAAGACAGAGAATTATTAGCGACGTAAGGCGAGCAAAATGAGAAAGTACTCTTTCTCATTTTTGAGCTGAGGAGCTAATATAGGTAAATACCACGCCCCTCTGGGGCGTAATGCGCGAGCAAAGCGAGCCCCAATAAAATACCTCGGGGCTTTGCCCCGAGGATCCTTTATTTTTGCGGCGAGATTCTAAATAGGTTCTGAGATACTACAAATCAATAGATTCTCGATAAGGATCAGCGTGGTAGGGGCGTGTTGCGACTGGTTGCGCGTTGGGAGTATTGATAGCAAGCTCGTCGATAGACTGTTGCCCTGCGGTAAAAACACGCTTCATTTTTTCTTCAAAAGGTGGAACATCTTCGTGGGGAACGTCAGTCTCCACATTGGCTTGCTTTGGAGTGAGGTTTGGTAAGAAGGACTCGGTTTCTCCTGTGGGGAGATTGTCGGGGGCAACGTCGGGCGTTTTTGCCCAGACTTTCTCGGGTTCAATTGCAGGAGGAGGAACAAGCCCAGGGATGATGGGCACTTCATTTTGGAGGAGTGCTTTCTCTGGAAGTCCAACATCTGCGCCATCTGTTGGTGTCGATACACCCTCCCTTTCTGGTATTTCTTTTGCATCCTCGGCTTCAATAAAAGCAATGAGCGCAGGGCGAATAGGTGCGAAAATTCTTTGTTCAGTCGTGGCGACAATGGTATCAAGGAATGTTCCATCCATCCCCATCTCTTGTTTTAATGTTTCTTTGAATTCGTCGGGGTGCACAAGTCCAACAAGGGTAAGGGTTACTTCCCTTTTATACTGCGTGGTTTCTTCTGGGGAAAGATTGTAGAGTGCGCCAATCTCGTCAATGTCAGTATCCCAGTTCGATGAGGAGATGAAATCAATAATCTCGGGAGGAAGTTTCCCTAATTGTTCAGTAAAGATTTTTTCTGTTTCTGTTTGCATATATTATAGTATAGCAGTTTTTGGGAAAACAGTATTTCATGCAGAGTACTTTTTGTACACACGGTCATGGTGGTCGTAATCTAAAAAAGTAATCGCACAGTCTTCTATTTTTTTAAAACTCCCACTGTCCTTTTTCGCTATTTTTTCGAGGATTTTTTTAAGCTCTATTGAAAAAACAAACGTCATCTTTTTGTCACGTTCCATAATTACGAGAGTACCTTAAAGAATTTTTTGATCTCCGTTTTATTCTTGAGGGCAATACCTTTCCCTGCGGAAAGCCCTCGTTCTATCTTTGAGAGGCTTGCAAGGTACTCGGGGCTGACTTCGTCTTGGGCAAGAGAAGACACGATTATCTGGAGACGGTTTACATCACCACGAAGTTTTTCTTGCGTCTCTAGGATTTGCAGATATTTATTTTTCGGAATAGTTATTGTATTCATATTATGACGGTAGCATTTTTGGGTGGTTGTTTCAATGGGATGAGGTGGCGAAAAAAGAGGTATCTTTGGTGTGTTTGTGGCAAGTGTTTGTGTTCAGAACCTTGCCACTATATACCATTCATCAGCCAGTAATCTGATGAAGTGATCCATTTTTTATTCCATACTTATGGTTCTACACAATGCTTCACTTTTTACAAAGACGTGCGTTGTTGGTGATTTAATTGCTCCGCAAAGATTTTTTCTGTTTCGTTTTCCATGGTTATTTTTTATTTTCCTCTTCCTCCTTCATTTTTTTTGACAACTCCTTAACAAGTTTTGACATATCTTTTTCTGATTCGTCTGGACCTGCTCCTGTACGTATCTTTGCTGCGGTTGCGCGGGCTTGTTTTTGACTATAGGTTAGGTTGCTGACACCAGCACCTACTGCTGCCCCTCCTAATCCTTGAGTTAGGCCCCCTACCACAGTTGCGGCAATCCCAAGACCTGCTACTGTCTTCACTCTCCCTTCTACATAGTCTGCGTAGACTTCATTGCGCTTCTTGTTCTCATTAGCGATTTCTTTTTTTGCATCTTCAACTGCTTTGTCGGCGATCTTTTTTGTTGCCTCAGCTGCATTTTTGGCAACACTAAACTCAGCCTGCGCTCCCGCAAGAATACCCATTTCTGTTGATGTTTTATGTGCCACCTCTGCAGAATCAAAGGTATTTTGTGCTTGGGTCAATGAGGCAAGAGAGGAGCCTTCTTTTATTCGTGCATCGTCAAGTGCTTTTTGTAAAGCAGGGTCAATCCTCCCAGAATTACGTGCCTGAGTGTGGGCTTTTTCAGCATCCTCTCTTTCTTTAGTGGCTTTTTCAGTTTCCTCTTTTTGTTCCTTAAGGGCTACTTCTGCACTGGTAACAGCTTGCCCTGTTATTGAATTTTTTGCATTCTCTTCAGCAGTAGCAACCTCCTCCGCTTTCTTTTCCATGTTCTTTTTCTCTTCGTCCATTCTCATCTTTTTCTCCCCTACCTCATACTTATCTTCGAGAACCTTTTTTTCATCATCAGTCATTCGCAACTTCTTTGCCATCTCAAGGTCTTTGGCATCTTGTCGTTTTGTTGCCCCTTCAAAACCACCTTTGGCATTAGGACTTACTTTTCCAGTATCTCCTAGGGTAGAGCTAATGCCTTTGTTAATATTTTTACCGATAAAACCATCTGCTCCACGTACATCCCACGTCCCCGTACGAGCCTTGTCGTTTACTGTCAGCATTTGGCGCCCCAAGAAACGAGAAGCAATATTCCCGTCTGTAGTATTCGTTGCCATTCTTTGGAAAGTGCCTTTCTCTTGGAGATTCTGTGCTAAGCGCCCAACCGTTGCTCTCCCCGCCAATGCCGCGCCCCCCAATGCAACCCCTCCTGCCAAGCCCATTGCTTTGCCTGCCCATGCTGATGTTGCAGCACCAAAGTCACCTGCCAAATCAGTTGCCAAACTCAAAGCCTTCTTTAATGCAAGAAGAAGAAATACTGCTATAATAATAGGAGCAAAAAGGTTACTAAAAATAGCATCACCTTTTCCAGGGGTAGTTATTCCACCCAAAATTCCCCCCGGGACATTAATAATTTGTAGAATGAGATATACCAGAAACAAAAACAAGGGGGCCATAAAAGTTTGTTTTGTTAGTGTGTCAAGCCACTTCGTAAAAATATTTCCTTTTGGAAGTGCCATGGATATGAACGCAAACGGTGAAATAATCATGAGAAACCAAAATGCAATAAGGCGACCAAGGAAAAGAAGTGCTGCCTTGAAAAAGACATACCCAGCAAACCCACTAACTACGGTTGCTATTAAAAAAATAACAATGGCATTTTCCGTCCCCGCATTTCCTCCAGCAGTGATGAAACTTTGTGGTTGGAATTTTGTTGCAAGCGCATAAGAAAGACTTCCTCCTGCTTGGATACTGTCACGAACTCCTACGGCAAGAACATTCCCTGCATCAATCACCACTTTGGTGAAAAAGAGACTGAAGTTGATGAGGAGGGCTATGACTACAACCTTGAGGACAACTTCCCTCCAATCTTTTCCTATCCCTATAATCTTAGAAATCCCGGTATAGAGGAGAATGAAAATAAAGAGCATGTTTGAGAAGTCCCGAATAACTTTCCAAGAGGTGTCTACAAAAGACTGATCGACAAAATCTTTCTTTATGCTGAGGTCGAGGACGGTATCAAAAATATAACCTGTCCCTTGAAGAAAAGTCATTGCTATTCTATATGGTCCATTATATATAATGACTGCGAAACAATCTCGGATTCCTTTTGTGGATATTCCACAATCAAGTGCGTCATATAGTTTATCGCCACTTCCTCCTCCCGCGTTAGCCACCGCATTTTGTGCCACCACTTGTTGGGTGGCATTTGCTTGAGTTTGGGTGGTGGCACTGGCGGAAGCGGCGGCTGCGGAAGCTTGTAAATTACAAGAACCAACATTAAATTTAGGTTTACCCCAAAAGTCTGTTATTGCACGTTGTGTTTGTTGTCCTGCTTGACATGATGGCATGTCTGAGTATGGACCCGATACTGAAACAGCTGCATCTCCTATTACGTTGTAGTTAAAGAAAAACTGATCCGCCCCCCATGCCACCTGCACCCCTCCCAGCAGGAAAACAATCCCCGAGAGAATTGCTACCCAGCTTTTTTTTGAGAGGAATGAACGCATTGTTTGAGTTATTGGAACCTACTTAAAAACACCAACCGTAACACTTTTTGTGATTTGCCCCACAAAGGCTGCGATGATTTTGTTCATATTGTCTGCCATATTCAAGCGTTGGGTATCCATACCGGTGGCTTGAGCAAGCGTGTCAGCGATTGTTTTTCCTGGAGTCGCTGTTTTGCAGTACGATTGTTGGTATGCCTTGACGGCTTCTGGTGGAAGTGCGTCAGGGGAAGAGAGCCCCGTGTCAGAAGCAGTAAGAGTGGATGTCATTGCTTTGTTGACTTCTGGAGGGTAATCGC
>JAVHQE010000121.1:0-2023 GCA_036170975.1 Minisyncoccota bacterium
GCGACAGAAGTTTCAGCGAGAACAGCGGTGGCTGTTTGTGATGACGGAGTAGCTCCAGAATAACGAAAAGAAATGACCTCAATAACAAATACAAAGCCAACAAGAAGTAGTGGAATTGTACTGATCAAAAGATGATTTTTAAAAAACTTTTTAAGTTCCAATACCTTGTCACGCATATACAAGAATATTAACCTGAATGAATAAAAATATCAATACCGTCAACATGTAATCACTACTTAAATGGAAACAGAGTATGAGAAAGAATAGAAACTTTTTGCGTGTGACGAGAGAGAAAGAGGAGTGAGCCCAAAAAATTACTAGTTTTTGCGTTTCAAAAAAGAGGAAAAGAGGTGGTAGGTGGTGGTCCCAACAAGAACACCGAGGAAAAGCCCTCCGAGAATGTCCACCGGCCAATGCACTCCCATGGCAACACGTGCGATACCGATAAAAATAGCAGACAGGCCAAAAAAGAGAGCGAGGCGTTTATGATAAAACCAAAGTGCAGAAGCGAGTGCCATAAAAAATGTTGCGTGACCAGAAGGAAACGCGTAATCAGGCTCGAGAGTAAGTGGGTGAACCCAAGGAAGCACATCAAAAGGACGCAGTGTGTGAAAAAAATTTTTCAAAGAAAGAGCAACCGCGAGCGCAATGCCCGCGGACACAAGAACCACAACAAGATCACGGGCTCCCGTTTTCTTGTCTTCGTGCTCAACAAGATACAAAAAGAGTGCAATAAGTATTACCCAGCCATAATACACCGCAACAAAAACAATCATCGTATCAAGAAATGATGACTGATGTGCAATACTATAGAAAAAAGTAAAAATGGTTTCGTTCATTCCCTTCAGAAGTTATTTATTTCACCGCATCTGTCTCATAGCGACCTATATTTTTTACAAAGGCATCGACTGACTCGTATTTATACTGATAGCCATATTGTTTGGTTATTTTTGATCCATCAACAGCAATGGGGTAAGAATAGCCCTTCCAGCTTCCTTTTGAGGTCGGAATACGACCACGTGTAATGTGCCAAAACCAAAAGAATGCGAGACGCGCCATCCAAGGCTGAATAGGTAGCATTCTCTTCCCTACTGCACGCGCCATATCAGGACCAAAAACAACAGGGCCGGATGGCGCGACATTAAAGACTTCATAACTCCCTTTGACGTCATTAAACGAAAAAAGTGCAACGATATCGGTAATATCATCCTCATGCACGTACTGCCGAAGCCACTTCGGTGTTACGGGTACCCATGATACCATGAGCGAAATAACGTTATATAAAAAGGATTTTTGCCCTTTGAGCGATCCCGAGAGGGCTGATTGCAGACCAAAACGAATACGCGCATAGCGTCCGCGCGGGCCAGTAATTGCGGCAGGCCGAATAATAAATACCTGAGGTAGTGGCGTAGTGTTTATTTTTGCGTTCTCGTATGTTTTCTCAAGGTTCTCTTCAACGATGCGTTTCTCTTCTGCGTACAAATAATCCGTTTCGCGGAATGATTCTTCTTCGGTAAAAAAATGGTCTACCATATTCTCGGGAAATGCACCATACGAAGCAACCGTAGAAAAGTGCACGAGTTTTTTTACGCTCGGCATTGAAAAAACAAAATTAAAGATTGCCTGGGATCCTTCGACATTCCATTTCCATTGCTTCTTCTTGTCCCCATACATCTCACGAATCTGCCAGGCAGTATGAATCACCACGTCGGGATTTTTCGCGCGCACTTTTTCCTGCCAGATACCATCAGAAGTGTTTGCTGAAATCCACGTGATTTTTGGATTTGCTACAAAAGTTTCCGGTTCGGGCTCTTTATCGAGACAAATAATTTCCTGCACGTCAGGTCGCTTCGCAAACTGTTCCGCAAGCATCGCACCTACATACCCGGCACCACCTGTAATGAATAGTGTTAATCCTTTTTCCATAGTTCCTATACTTTACCATAAAATTAAAAAAGTTTATGGTGCTTGAATACTGGATTGCTTCGAGTACTCGCAAAGACGGCTCAAATCAATGACATAC
>JAVHQE010000122.1:0-2005 GCA_036170975.1 Minisyncoccota bacterium
GAAATGTTCTTGTCGATAGGAGGAGTGCCCTACACATTCAAGACGCTGCTTGAACACCACCGCGACAAGATGCCGGCAGACCACGTCGCTGTCTTCGAAAAATATGTCGAGGTGCAGGAAGCGGCCCTGGCAAAAATTATGCAGTAGCGAATTAAACACAACTTCACGGGCAGAGAAATCTGTCCGTTTTTTTATTCTAAACAACTCAGTCTAAGCTAATGTCCCGCCCAAGTGATAATGTCATAGTGCGGGCAAAGTTAAAATGTCATAGGTAACAATTTTTGTGCCATAATTACGGTCTAAACATTAGACCAATAATATGGAGCAAAATGAACTAATAACTATGGCTAAAACAGAAGCGAAGCGCTATGAAATCATTAAGGATCTGATAGCCAGAAAGATAGACGGCACGGAGGCTGCTAAACTGCTCCATCGGTCAGTCAGGCAGATAAAGAGGATAAAAGAAGCTATCGTCCGTCTGGGCATTAAAGGAGCTATCCATGGTAATCGCGGCCGGACGAGCCATAACAAAACAGATGTGAATATTTTAACGAAAGCCAAAGAGCTTTTAAAAACAACCTATCACGATTTTAATCCCTTGCTGGCTCAAGAGCATTTGCGTGATGATCATAACATAGACTTGAGCCGCGAGACTGTACGACAGCTGATGATTAGCGAAAAACACTGGAAAGCGAGAAAGAAAGGCGAGACAAAAACCAAGCATCAATGGAGGGAAAGAAAAGATAATTATGGAGAGATGGAGCAATTCGACGGCAGTTACCATAATTGGTTCGAAGGTCGGAATGAAGAAGTTGTCGGATTGGAGCAATGCCTGCTCGTTTCAGTGGATGATGCCAAGGGTACAATCACCGGAGCCAGATTTGAATTTAACGAAGGCACAGAAGCTGTATTCAGATTTTGGAAGGAGTATTTTCTGACCAATGGCCTGCCCATGGCCATATATTTGGACAAATTCTCGACCTACAAGGTTAATCACAAGAATGCGGTTGATAATGAGGAATTGATTACCCAGTTCAAACGAGCGATGAATCAGTCTAATGTCAGAGTGATAAACGCCAATAGCCCGCAGGCCAAGGGCAGAGTGGAAAAAATGAACGGCACATTGCAGAGACGATTAGTCAAAGAACTGAGATTGAATAATATTAATACGATAGAGGAGGCTAACATATTTTTAAGAGAAGTATTTATTCCGAAATTTAACAAACAGTTTGCGGTCGTGGCGAAAAAGAAAGCTGATCTGCACCGAAAATTAAACGACAAACAAATAGCCGAATTGGATAAAATATTATCCATTCAGTCGGAGCGGATGGTGAACAACGATTACACGATCAGATTTAAAAATAATTATTACCAATTGGCTGAAATCCAACCGACGACAGTCATTAAACGAGACAGGATAACCATCGAAGAACATTTGAACGGAGAGCTGAAAATATCGCTGAGAAAACATTATCTGAATTATACCCGCCTGCCGGAAAGGCCGAAAAAGGAAATAGATATCAAATTAGTGGCGCTAACCAATCGGAAACAAACCGGCCATATCCCGCCCGCCGACCACCCCTGGAGAAAACAATTTTTAATTAACAAAAAACAGCCGATATTAACGGCTGCTAAATAGGCAAAAGGGACATTTTAACTTTGCCCGCCACTATGACATTTTAACTTTGCCTTGACAATAATTCTGATAACCTTGACTAATAATGATCTTTATGCTAATTTAGCTTGAAGCATTTTGAATGCTTTATGGCTAAAAACCATATGATCATTAAATCTAAAAATCAAGAAAGGAGCTGTTTATGAAGACTAACAAGGTAAAGCCTCGGATACCAAGCGGTTTTTTAGAATTACTGCCCGAAGATCAGGCAGCGTTCGACCAAATGCTTGAAAAAATCAAGCGTGTCTACAAATTGTTCGGATTCACGCATATTGAAACACCGGCCATTGAATTTACTGAGGTATTGCTGGCGAAAGGCGGCGGAGAAAC
>JAVHQE010000123.1:0-1211 GCA_036170975.1 Minisyncoccota bacterium
TCAAACTTTCCTACAGGGAGCCCTGTGGCAGAGACCACAGGGAATCTAGTTAAATGATAAAGACAAAAAGCACAAAAAAGACCGACGTGGTGTCGGTCTTTTTTGTTTATAGTTATTTTTACTTCTGGCCCTCCAAAAACTGAAATACTTTTTCGTTACCGAGCATCATTTCGAGGTGGAGGCGGATGCGACCAGGGTCGGCATCTTTGTATTGTTCGGTAAAGAATTTTACTTCGCGGTCGAGGTCTTCTTTGAGCACTTCAAGTTTTTCTGCTTCTGCAATACGGGAGAGGGCTATTTGAACTTTTGCGCGCTTCTCTGCGTCAGGAACCCATTCTTTGAGCATGTCTTCCTCTGTCTTTTTAATTGTCGTGAGGTATTCTTCAAACTTCATCCCCATCTGCTCTACATCGTGACGGAACTGCCCCATCATACGGGTGAGTTCACCGTCAATGAAAACTTTTGGAAGTTTTACGGTCATACCGTCTGCTATTTTTTCCATAGTTTGCATACGCTTCTTTTCGCGAGTGTGATTCGTTTTTTCATGGGTTATGGATTCGCGAACTTTTGATTTGAATTCATCTACGGTTGCAAAAGGGCCGAACTTTTGTGCGAGCTCATCGGTGATTTCAGGAAGTATTTCCTTCCCCTCATCGTCCTTGGTAGCGAACTGCTTGCGGAGTTCGTTTACTGCTTGCTCGACTTCTTCGTCGGTGGCCTCAGGTGCTTCGTCTTTTGCGGTCATTACTTCCTTGGCAAGTGCTTTGTAATCGGGAAGAGTAATCTCGGGCATTACTTGAAAGGTGAGGGTGAACTCGAAAGGATTTCCTTTTGCGAGTTTAGTTACGGCGACGCTCGGCATACCTATTGCATGAATTTTGTGACGTTTCAAAATTTCTGGATATGCATGGTCAATAGCGAGGTTTGCCATTTCTTCGTTAATGAGTGCATCGCCAAATTTTTGAATAATCATGGTTTCAGGCACGTGCCCTTTGCGGAATCCGGGGAGTGAAATCTCCTCACCAACTTTTTTGAGCGCGATGGCGCGTTCTTTTTCAAATATGTCGGCAGGTATTTCGCACGTGATCATGACTTCGCTTTCGGGAAGATCTTTTATGGTTGTTTTTATTTCATTCATAGGTTCATAATATAGCGTTTTTGGGGGCGTTTTGCAATGCAATACACAAAGGGGGGGGGGGGGGGGGGGGGGG
>JAVHQE010000123.1:1221-8944 GCA_036170975.1 Minisyncoccota bacterium
CCCCCCCCCCCCCCCCCCCCCCCCCCCCCCCTTTGTGTATTGGGAGGATTACTTAATTTTGTGTTTAGAACGTAATATCCTTTACTCCTGCGGTGATATTAGAGAGGTCTGTCGCATTGAGATCCTTTTTGATATCCGTGATGCTTGTTGAGGTTCCTTGTGCCGATAATTTTGAGACGACCGCATCATTCTCTGCGCCAGTTTCTGGAGAGAAAACCTGATTTATTCCTTCTGCGACTGATGGAACTTTCTTGAGTGAATAAAAAGTGCCAACACCAAGAATGCCTACGATAATGATGATACTGATGATGATACCAAAGGGAGTCTTTTCTCCTTCTGTTCCCGGTAAGGTAGTATTTGTTTCTTGTTCCATAATAGTGATTGATTTACGAGGTTATTTTATTATTGAGATTGCTTGAGAAATTTCGTTTTGTGCATCCTGGATGTTTTTTACGGCTTCTTTTATCAGGGGTTCTGTTGCAAGAAGGCCCTCTTTGGGTGTTTGGCTTGCAAGCGCGGTCGTTACCTCAAATTTCACGGTGATTGTTTTTGTGCGCGCTTCATCAAGATTTGTTTTTGCGGAGGCAAGGTGAGAACGAGAGATGGATACGTCACTCCCTTTTGCTTCGAGTGTATCAAGGGCTAGGGAGACACGATCAGAGATTTTTTGTATGCGGTCGGTTGCGGTATCAAGGCGAATACCGACGAGGTGTGCTTGCTGGTGCGCGCGCTCAATACGCTTTTTCTGTGCGACGTCTTTAATTGCGTTGGTGCGATCTTGAATTTTTTTGCGCATTTCTGTAGTTGAAGCCTGGAGCATTCTTTCTCGGTCTCGTATCTCCTTGCGCGCTTCTGTAGTAGAGGCCTGGAACATGCGTCTATTGTCTTGTATTTCCTTCCGTGCTTCAGTTGTTGATGCTTGGAGTACTCGTATTTGACCTCGAACATCTTTTCGCATCTCGGTGGTTGAGGCGCGAAGCATCCGTTCGCTAACCTTAAGTTCTTGAGCTTTTGCGTTCATCTTGACTTTGAGGTCATTTCGCATTTGGGTTGTCGATGCTACAAAATCTTTACGTCCGGTGTTTGCTTCTTGTCGAAGGTCGCGGAGTTCTGAGCGGATACCTACTGGAGGCACGGGTGGCATCATGACTGTGGGGCGTGCATTCATCGTCGCCTCTCCTGATGCCGTTGTGTCAATACTCTGCGCACTTGTAATCACTGCTCCTCCTACCAAAATGGCGAGGGCAAGAAAGCTGATATTTTTCATCATGTAATTCTATTATTAAAAACTTACTATTCTATTAAAACAACTTTTTGTACACCTTTAGTATACAAGAACAGAAAAAACTCCACAACAAAACATGTTAATACGGAGGTCCGACCTCCGTAAACCACCAATAGTCAGTAATTACCATTTTCTCGTTGACAAATTCTCGGGGGGGGGGCATACTAAGGATATTATTAAATAATTTTTACCATTATGAATCTTGAATCAACAGGAGGATCCACCACCACTGAAAGTACCGAACGCGATGATTTTACAAAAGCAGAAGCACGACTAGATGAAATCAATAGTATGAATCTCGGAGATATGTCCGATGACGATTTAGAGAGCGTTATGGTGGAACGCAAAGCTCTCCGCGCACAAAAGACAGAAATGGTGGGGGATGCGCAAGATGAGGCAAATGCTGAAAACCAAAAAATAGATGATTTAGAACAGCAAAAAGCAGAAGCAGAACGGGCTGCCGCGGAAGCTCTTGCCGAGGCTCAACAAGCAGAGGAGAAAGCACGAGCGCTTGAAGAGAGAAAGAATGAGGATGCAGAAAAGATAGCTGCGCTTAGGGCGGAGATTACGGGGGAGGGGAAACCAGCACAGGAAGAAGCTCAAGAAGTTGTTGTGGAAAAACAACAAGAAGTACCAAAAAATGAAATGCTTGAGAAGTATAGTGGGAAGATGCGAGCTTTTGCACAGGAGTTATTAAGGGTTACCAAAGAGATGTCAGCGAAACAAGAGATTATGGGCAATGATTCTTTACCAATGGAGGAGAGGCTAAAAGCACAGAGTGAAAATGAAGCACTAAAGAATAGCAGAAGAGAACTAAAAGAGTCATCTTTAAGGAAACCTGATTTTCGTCGGAAAAAATTTGATGAGACATATAATGAATATTCAGATTATCAATATAAAGAGATGGATAAATATGAACAAGCAGAAAAGGGAGATCCAGAGACAGTACTCCTTTTGGCTGAGGCGGGTGATTTGGGAAAGGACAGTTCTCCAAATACAGGGATCGGAAAGGTCGACAGTAAATTAAGAAGAGACCCTGATTTTATGCGCAAAATGCTTGGGGTGATGAGTAAAAATTCTGCAGAAGCATTTTGGGCTCATACTGAAGGAGACGCAAGGAAAGATAAGAGTCTCTATATCGCTGCTATTCAAAAAAATCACCTGAATTATCAATGGGGGAGTGATGAAATGAAAAAAGACCCTGAGGTTCAAAAGGTAGCACTTGCGAGTGGGTTGTACCCAATGTATCTTAAAAAATAGAATAAATATTTATTCTTACACCACACACCCCGCGTTCACGAAGTGAACGCGGGGTGTGTGGTTGCTGGATTGCCACGGATGGGTACATCCTCGCAAAGACATACGTAGTTCACAAGTGAACGTGGAGTCGCTATTTTGCAGGAAGAGAGAGAAACTTTACTTCCCCTGATCTTTTTTATACAGCTCAATACTTTTCAGTACGGCTTTATGAGCAGCGTCTTTACCTTCAAAACCAGAGACTTCAACTACCTTATTTTGAATCTTTTTGTAGGTAGTAAAGAAATGTTCCATTTCTTTGAGGGTGTGCTTGTTGATGTCGGCGATATCTTGTACTTCTGACCAGCGTGGGTCGTCGAGCGGTACCGCTATCACCTTGTCGTCGCCTTCGCCAGAGTCGATCATATGCATAATAGCAACAGGGCGCACGGCTACAAGAATACCAGGGAAAAGTGGATAGGTAGTGAGGATGACTACGTCGAGCGCATCGCCATCATCCCAAAGTGTCTGAGGGGCAAAACCATAATCAAATGGATAGTCTTGCGAGGTGTGCATAGCGCGGTCGAGCGCAATCAATCCCGTTTCCTTATCAATCTCGTATTTGTTTTTTGATCCCTTAGGAATTTCAACAATAACGTTGATTTCTTCGGGAACATTTTTACCAAGGGAAACATCGTGCCATAAATTCATGATAGTTGATAGCTGATAGTCGTTAGGAAATACCCGTAATACGGAGGTCCGACCTCCGTATTAGGCGGTGGTTGTTGGGGTTTCTTCGACCTTGACGTCACCTTCCTTGTTGTTTTTAGAAAGTGAATCTGCTGACTCAGTTTCAGTGAGGGTTTCACCAGGAAGTCCCACAATGTCGAGCTTCCATCCCGTAAGTTTTGCGGCAAGGCGTACGTTTTGTCCTCCACGACCAATAGCAAGAGATTGCTGGTCAGCAGAAACAGTAATGGTAGCTTGGTGGTTTTCTTCGTTTATTTCTACCGACTGAACGTGTGCAGGAGAAAGTGCATCCTCGATGAACTTCTTTGGATCCTCTGACCATACGATGAGGTCGATTTTTTCTCCACCGAGTTCGCTCATTACGGTTGAGACACGAACACCACGTTGCCCTACGCAGGAGCCGATAGGGTCAATGTGTTCATCGCTTGAGGTTACCGCAATCTTTGCGCGAGAACCTGCTTCACGAGCGATTGACTTAATCTGCACGGTACCTGCTGCAACCTCGGGAGCTTCTTGTGCAAAGAGCTTCTCTATCATTTTTGGGTGTGAGCGAGAAAGACGTACGTCAATACCACGAGGAGTCTCTTCTACTTTGTAGAGGTAAGCATGAATACGCTCGCCTTGTTTGTAGTGTTCGCCAGGAATCTGATCTTCATAAGCGAGAAGTCCCGTTGTTTTGCCAAGATCGACAAAGATGTTTCCTCGTTCCATGCGTTGTACACTTCCTTGTACCATTTGACCCTGTTTGCTTCCGTACTCACCAATGATAGATACTTTCTCTGCTTCGCGGATACGCTGAATAATCACTTGCTTTGCAGTTTGTGCAGCAATGCGACCATAGTCGTCATGCGCTTCGAGAGGGAAGATTATTTCGTCGCCAGGAACAGCATCACGTTTAATACGGCGTGCATCCTCGATGAGAATGTCATGTTCAGAACTAAAGCGACGAAGAGAGATTTCTTCGCCTTCTGCCAAACCTTCGTTGAGTTTCGCTTCTTTTGCAACAGCTTCCTCGTCGGTTTCTTCGGGCATACGTACGGCGGTTTCATCAACCACGATTTTTACTTGTACGAATTCTGTTTTTCCTGAGTTTATGTCAAAAACGGCACGTACGATCTGCCCCTTTTTCCCAAAGTCTTTTTTGTATGCGGCGGCGAGCGCTTGCTCTATTGCTTCAATAATCTTTTCGCGCGGGATGCCACGCTCTTGCTCGAGTTGCTCAAGTGCTGACCCTAATTGTTTTAAGTCTAACATGGTTGATTTTTAAGGAATGAAATGACTATAAAAATCATCACCCGGTTAAATGCGATTTTAAAAATCGCGATTTCAAATTTCTTGTTTGCGAATCTATGCGGAATTGATTTATTCAATCACAAAACACAGATTTGGTAAAAACTTAAACTAAATTTGAAATCATTTAACTGGGTATAAGTAAAATATACTCGCTTTGCTCCCTATTTTTCTAATAAAAATTGCCCGTTTTCGAGACGGACATTAACTTTTCTATTATAGCAGATGGTCAATAGGGAGTCAATGTCCATTTTTGGGGATAAAATTTTTCTCTACCCTCACACATGATTGCACTCAATCATGTGTGAGGGTATACTAGAGGTATCTTATGGTCGTTAATAATGAAAAGTTAAAAGAGTTTATTGCTGACTCCGGCTTGGTCCCGCGCACGGAGCTTGATGATGCAGAAAAACGCTCACTCGAAAAGAAAATATATTTAGGAGAGACTCTTGTGTCAGAAGGAAAGCTCTCTGAAGATGACCTTCGCCGTACTGAGGCATATATTCTTGGTATTCCTTTTGTAAATTTGAAAGGACAAAAAATTGATATTGCCGTGTTGTCGCTCATTCCTGAGCCTATTGCGCGGAAGCACAATATTGTAGCGTTCAAAAAAACTCCCACCGTGCTTGAGGTCGCCATGCTCGACACAAATGACCTTACGGCTATTGAATTTGTAAAAAAGAAAGTAGGACTCAAAATTTTACCGCGTCTTACCGACAAGGATTCTATTAAGGGAACGTTGTTGCAGTATCAAAAAAGCCTCAAGGCAGAATTTGGCGATATTATTGAAAAAGAAGCGAACTCACTTAAGGCTATTACTGAAGGAGAAGGGGAGGAAGGGCAGAGCGAAGAAGATCTTAAGAAGCTCGCAGAAGATTTGCCGGTAGTAAAGATTGTGGATACTCTTTTGAGTCACGCTATTATCCAAGGAGCGTCGGATATTCATATTGAGCCGATGGACACTCAAGTGGTTATACGCTACCGCATCGATGGCATGCTTCATGACGCGATGATCTTGCCCAAAACAGCAGCACCAGGAATTGTGGCGCGCATCAAAGTGCTCTCCAATTTAAAATTGGATGAAAAACGTTTACCGCAAGACGGTCGTTTCAAGATTGAGTCAGCAGGAGAAAAGGTTGCCTTCCGTGTTTCAACGCTCCCTGTGTATTATGGCGAAAAAACCGTTATGCGTCTTTTGCGCGAGTCAGTCTCGGGCTTTACCCTTGAAGGCCTCGGCTTCCATGGTGTCGGCCTCGAACGTATTTATGAAGCAACAAAACAGCGTGTGGGTATGATTTTGACTACCGGACCAACTGGGTCAGGTAAGTCAACAACGCTCTACACGATTTTGGATATTTTGAATGAGCCAGATGTAAATATTTCAACGATTGAAGACCCTATCGAATACCAAATGACCCGCGTGAACCAAACGCAGGTAAAAACAGAAATCGGACTTACGTTTGCTTCGGGGTTGCGTTCTCTCGTGCGTCAAGATCCGGACATTATTATGGTGGGGGAAATTCGTGATAACGAAACGGCGTCGCTTGCGGTGAATGCAGCGCTCACCGGGCACCTTGTGCTTTCGACACTGCATACCAACTCTGCTTCTGCGACGATGCCTCGCCTTCTCGATATGGATATCGAGCCGTTTCTCATTGTTTCGACCATCAATGTCATTATTGCACAGCGTTTGGTGCGTCGTCTCTGTAATGTAAAAGAAAAATATTTCCTTACTCCTGCTGAGGTTACTGCTCTTAAAAAATCAGTAGACATTGATCGTGTTATGAAAGTGTTGAAAGACGAAAATGTTGTGGCGCCGAATGCAACATGGGCGGAGGTTCCATTTTATCGTTCCAAAAAATCAGAGGAATGCGAAGACGGGTATAAGGGGCGTGTGGGGATCCACGAAATTTTGAAAATGTCGCCAACCATTCGTGACCTCATTATGAAAGGGGCAACTCCTGTTGAGATAGAAGAGCAGGCAAAGAAAGAAGGGATGACCACCATGCTCGAGGATGGTATCGTGAAAGCCGTACAAGGGGTAACGACGATTGAGGAGGTATTGCGCGTGGTATCGGAGTAGTTGATGCGGAACGGACGCGGAAAGATGCGGACGAAACGCGGAGTACCTAAAAAAGAAAACGAGATTCAGCGTCGCAAACCGTGCACGGTTTGCGACGCTGAATCTCTACAAAGTTTTGACTGTGAGGAGGTTTTTCCCTTGCGAAAAACCTCCGTATCCTCAGACCCTCGCGCTCTTGACTATATGCACAAACTATGCTAAACTTGTATGAGCTTTTTGTTATCCATCACACATAGGGCGTGCTGGAAATTGAAATATTTCTGAGGAGAAATAAATGAAAAACATTTGGGCAGTAGTGTTGCTTTTGGTATCTCTTTTGTCTTTTGGCGTGGTACACGCCGAGCAAATGAAAGTCGAAAACGGAGTGCTGACGGTTGCTCCTGATACGGTCTGGTTTGCGACGGGGGTAAAAGTAACTCCTGAAGCACAGAAATATCCAGACGCGGTAGAAAAAGCATATCACACGGGGAAAATCGTATCTGTACAAAACAAGCATGTTTATACGGTTGTCAGTGTCTTCCGTTTTCGTCGTGACACCATCAATACACTAGGGGTGCAGTATGATGTCCAAAAGGCGGTGGTTGATACGGTTGTGACGAAAGAAGTAGTAACGACGGAAGTAAGATTCAATCCGTTCTTGCTTATCTGGGGAGCTTTTCTTTTTTGGTTCTTGTTATCTGGAAAGTTAGAAACCCCATCTCTCTTGTCCTCGTATGCTTTTTGGATCATTGATTTTGTCCTGGAGTTTGTTCTGCTTGCGAGTGCGGTTGCATTTGCACTATTTTCTCTTGTCCTTTGCTTCACGGAGACGTCTCTTGGCTCTGTTGTATCTTTTATTGCCGCTGCCTCATACCTAACTCATTTTTTAATTGATGACGATGGTAAGGCAAGAAAAATAAGCAAAATTGTATTCTACCTTTCGATGTTTTTATTGTTGGGGATAGAATACACACCACTGTTTATGTAGTTTGTTTAACCCACTTGCCTTTCGAGGCGAGTGGGTTTTTGTTTTTGTATGTAACTCATAAATTATGGAACCCTTGTTTTCTGTCATCGCGAGGTACGAAGCAATCCACGGC
>JAVHQE010000124.1:0-1959 GCA_036170975.1 Minisyncoccota bacterium
GCCACCTTCGCTCTCGTATACACACCTACATAGCCACTGTTGGTAAGTCGGAAGCCTGTAGAAGCAAGAAGATGTCTATCTGCTTGTGAAGTTACCATAGTACTATCAATACTACTCTCTTGTACATTAGGTAATGCAGTTCTTTGGAATACTTTAACTGCAGTACGAGTATTAGGGCCAAAGGAACCTGAGGTGTTACCTGTGAGATAGAGGTTATCTTTAAGGAAGGATTGGAGATCGGATACTTCTCCGTCTACTTGGGAGTCTTGTGTACCGTACTTGAGGTTGTTGGTGAGGAATATACAGCTAGAGGAGTTAGGTGTAGTTCCATTTGTTGGGTCTATAGTGTCTGTAGGGTCTATACCACTATCACATTTGATTCCTGTTAGAGGACTGTAACCAATGGTTGAAGTACAACCTAAAGGAAGAGTACTAGCATCACATTTAATACCTGTTAGAGGACTGTAGCCTACTGTTGATGTACAACCATCGGGAAAGGTTGTTGCTGATGTTAGAGATATACCAGATACAAGTAAGGAGATTGCAAGTACTGGTGTAAGAGATAGTTTAGAGAGGAGAGACATAGTTGATGTGAAGAGTGATATTTGATAATGGTATGAATAGAAAACACGGACACAAGGTACTGTAATTAGTATAGCGTGTATGGGGGGGTAGGAATAGAGAAAGTGGGGATAACAAGTAGATTTTAGTAACTAGTGCATAGAAAATACAAGAGTGACCCCTTCGGGGTCACTCTTGTATTGTGTCTATGTATTTGTATTAGCCCTAACGACTTCAGCCAGAGGCTGATCAACCTCTGGCTGAAACGAAGAACGTTCTAACGTCACCCTTATTTAGCTACGTCATAATTTTGCTAAATTATGACGTCTTCGCAGTCGAACTGCTCGACCTAACGAATAACGCCGATATTTACCTACAACTCTCTGCTTGTATAGCAGCTCGTGTGAAGTCATACACCATTCCTGTTACAGGAAGACCTTTGCTTAACTGATAGTCCATGACTCCTTCTACTGTTTTGTCCCCATAGAAGGTTGATGTTACTCCTGTGAAGTATCCTTTTTGTGAGAGGAAGGATTGGAGTTTGGTTATGTCAGAGGATTCTGCTCCACGGTGGAGGTTGGTTGTGAGATTGGTACAGGAGAGGTTCGAGATGAAGTCGCCGAGGACTTGAGGTTTACCATTTTGAGAAAGAGATAACTGAGAACTTTGTGGAATTGAGATAAGTGTGAAACCAAAATATGCACATGTTCGATCCCATTCTGCAGGTTGTGGACTCGGGACAACTCTGTTCTTGTCTTCGTGAAGAAGATGCCATGCTACGGTGTTACCATCAGAACATACTTCATTTGCGTGGGGATTAGTAGCTGGATTTGGATTAGTATTTTGACTTCCCCCTGTTTTCAAATTAAATATTGCGGTGACATTTCTTGCAGAAGTCATAGCTACGACACAGGTTGGTGAAGTTCCACTGCAGTCTCCTCCTGACCAGCCGTCGAAAGTAGAGCCTCCCCATGGTTCAGCTTTAAAAGTGATATAACCATTTGCTTTGATAGTGCAAGGGAAATAATATTTATCATAGTCAGCTCGTCCAGTATTATTCGATGAACAATTAGCCTTTGCACCTTGAATGGAAGCAATTTGACCACCACCATTACCAGACTTATCTATCGTCAAAGTATTAGCAGGGGTAACTTCTGATAATGGAATGGTGGTGTTGGTTTCTGGTGTGACATCACGGACGAGGCGTACAGCCTCATTATAATTGCGTGTTCGACTAGCTGGAGCCCCGACGACAGAGTCTACCTGCCAAGATAGGCTTGGTGTATGTTCATAATTGAATGCCGGTGAACTTGACCAATATGTCACACCAAAAGGTACATCTGAGAATGCTCTCTGATTAATAGAAGGAACCGATCTACATTCCTCAGTCAAACTTGC
>JAVHQE010000125.1:0-1945 GCA_036170975.1 Minisyncoccota bacterium
CTTCCAGTTGGAAGTTGCCTTTATGGAAATATCTGAGACATCTACATTTCGAGGTATTCCCGGAGCTGAACCGGAATAAGTGAATGTGGTTGAAGTGTAGGAATCATAGTTTATGTTTCCTGCCTCGTCCTTTGCCGCCAAATACAAAGTGTTAGTATCCGGTTGCGTAGCGAAAGCGTCGGCGGTTAAGGAATTGGCGCCTGCCGCCGTATAAGTACAGGTGGTTAAAGTGGGGACGGTATTTATCGAATAGCAGAATGTGAGGTTGTTTGCCTGTCCGATAAAAGCTGAAGGGTCGTCCCACGTAAAGGCATAGGAATTGGTCGTATTGTCAGAGGGAGTCACGGCAAGATTGCGTGGGGCTGACGGCGAAGTGGTATTTATCTTTAAAGCTCCTGAAATATAGGAGGTTGAAACATTTCCGGCATTGTCCCACGTTCGCAGGTAAATCATGTTTGATCCTTCGGCAAGATTGGCAAAATCAGGGTTTTGTACAGTGCTGTACGTTCCGTCGTTAGTTAAAAGGTCCGTATTATCTTGTGTTCCAGAGTGCGAATCTCCATACCAAGTGCCGGTCGCCCCAATTCTATATTGAAGTCCGGCAATATCTGAATTTGCATCGGTTGGTCCATCCGTGCCTGACGAAGACCATAAAAGTGAGGCTGATTTGGTGGCTATCCAGTCTCCGGGTACTGAAAGATATGTTGGATTTACTGGATTGGTGTTGTCAAATCGGAAGTAAAATGAAATGTTTGGATCAGCCGCAATATTTCCAGCGTTGTCTACAGTCTTGATGTATATGTAATAGGCGGTGTTTGATGATGTGAGCCATGAACGGCTAATTGATGTTCCTCGGTATTTGGTGGTTGCAAAATCAATACTGTTGGTCGAAACCAAAAAACCTCCACCGTTACCGCATTGAGTATCGGCTGAAGTTATATGAACACTATCGAGGGTGCTGGCAGTGTTATCAGGTAAAAAGTCACTTACTGCTGTCTGTAAATTAGGATTGGTATTTCCTGAGGTAATAAACAGACAGTATCCTTTGACGCCAGATCCTCCGGGGCTTGGAAGATCTGTGGCTGTCGGCCAGGATAAATAAGGAGAAGAATCATTTGTCCACCCGTTTGCCGTCAAGGAACCTGAGGCTGCAACATTTTTTTTCATGGTTATTGCGGTTGTATTGTTTGGTGGTGTTGTATCAGTCGTCATCCCTATTTGGATCGAGGATATGGCTGGTGTATCAGACCCTCCAAAGCCCATAACAGCCTTAACTGATATTTTCTGTGAAGTGACAGACAATGCTTGCATGGCAGCTTGAGTTAGTTGGGCTGCCGTGTTATGTTGGGTGGCGTCCGTTGCATTAGTCCATACTCCGCCTGTGTAATATTGCCAACGGCTCCCTGTTGTGTAACTACAAGCAGACCCGTTATCAAGACATATTTGGTATCCTACCGAAGAGTTGCCAGTGGCCGTTGCGTTCCCTGTGAATGAATCCCAACTGGAAACTTGAGCATTGGTATAGGCAGTTGTTGTATAAACGCTATATGTCCCTGTTTTTGATAAGGTAAAATCATCCGTCTTTATTGTTTTTCCCGTTTTGACAAGTACTCCGAATTCGCGAGATGCATTGGCACCGGTTATCGTGCCCGATAGTTTCCACCAGCCTGATCCGGCATCGGTGTATGTTGTGGTGATGGTTGCACCATTGTAATACAGTTGGGCAATTGATGAAGAAACAGTTCCGCCAACGTTCCCACTGGTGCTGTCATACACATAGGTTGAAAAATCATAAGTTGAAGTGTCTCCGACGTTTATGGATTGGGTAAGTTTGGCGTCGGTATATGAGCCTATAGTAATCGTATTTCCACCGGCCGAACGCCCAGAATTAGATGAAAAAGATTGAGAGATTGCTACGGGAGCACTGGCGCAGCGGAAACCAATA
>JAVHQE010000126.1:0-1936 GCA_036170975.1 Minisyncoccota bacterium
ATGAGGTGCTGAAAAAATTTGCTAACGCAGGATTTGTAAATGCGGCGGTGATAGGCGTGATGCGGGAGGGGGCGGCGCGAGTGGCGGTGCGCTCAGGGATATGTTAGCGGGACTTATAAGTTTTAAATTGGTCAAGTCCAGCGGCTTTTGCAATATCAGGCATGAGTTCTGCGAGAGCATCAGGAAACAAAGGCTGATAGGATCCTCTAGATATGTTTTTATCTGGCATAAACGAGTCGAAAATTCCATGTCGTGCAACATCTTGGAAGTGTCTCTCGAACTGCTGGGTACTTAGCAGCATATATGGGTAATCCTTAATAATCGAGGGTGGCATTTTTTCCAAAGAAACCCCCTGATTAATTAAAGAATCAAGTTTGTCTTTTAATTTTGGGAGGTCAAGCCGCCAGTTCTCTAAAGTTACAACAACGCAGAATACTGGCAAACCATTTGCCTGAAAAGCATCATCCGACAAACCATTGAACGCATCATTGATATTCTTGTAATTCTGAACAAAGCACTGAGCTAACGTTTTAATATCTTTTTCTAGGCAAGAATTTTCGCTGCTCAATTTCGCATCTAGGGTAAGGCGTTTTGTCTTGCACTCCACAAAGACATGCCCCGTCGTATCACTAATCAGCCAGTCCGTTCCATGGTGTATTTTCCCTTTTGCCATTTTGTATGGCTGCGGCTTGCGTATCCTGAAGATAGAAGATGGGAGTGCGGCTTTGAGCACGTCTCCGATATAGCAATCAAAGGCTTCACCCCACGCAGCGGAAAAACCAAGTAAGCGATAAATGTCGTAATACAGCCCATCGGTAATTCGCCAAATCAATAGTTTTTCACTAATGCCAAAGAGTTTATCAGGCTCACTTGCATTATAAACAAGAGGTTTTCCTCTCAGTGGGTTGTACGTGAAAGCCCAGTGCTGATCGAATGGCTTCGTATTTCGTGCCTCTTTTCGCAAGGATGCAATATCAGCAGAAACCAGCTTGAAGAATGCCTGATCCGCGCCAAGAGTAATTCCTGGTGTCTGATTGTAATTGGATGAAAGAATCTTTGGATCTTTAGAAATAGCTCCGCCTACGGCAAGTCCAAGTTTATAAAGATCAGCAATTGAAATACCCAGAGCAGGCTCTACAATTTTTGCTAATGAGCCATGTTGCATAATCTTCGCGTACCTTAAAATTCTCTCAAGTGAGGCATCATCTTGCCAAGATATTTGTTGGTGAATTAAGGGATGCATCGAATTAAACGCGTCTTCAGGGCTATGTATTGTTTTTTCAGAAACTGCTTCTGAGATTCTTCGAATGTGATTGACTGATTGACCAAAATCGAAGCTGAGTTTTGTTCCATCCGATGGCACAACGCTACCAGCACAATTGAGAATAATTTCGCGTGCAAGTAGCTCCAGTTCCCAATCGGCTGGGTATTGAGCTAAGTCTTGGAGACGAACACTATTTTTTTGAGCGTCACCGAGTCGAGACATATGCTTCCATACGCACGCAAGCCCCGCATATAAATTTTGTTTGCGGAGCGAGTTTCGGAATGGTTTGTAGTCTGAGTACATGATTTGCTCGCATTGAAAAATATTGGGATAGTGGAACGCTAAAGCTCTTAATCATGCTACCAACTTCAAACCCAAACTGAACGCATACTTAAGGCGATTTTGTGCGCTGCGCTATTGTTTGTTTTACTGGATTCCCGCCTACGCGGGAATGACGGCGGCATAAATCAGTACCCTAACATCCTCGCGCCCTGATAAAAAACAAAGCTCACCAGCCACGCCAGACCCAGTGACCAGAGGATAGAAAAAAGCGTGAAGCCCATGTCTTTAGCTTCGCTTTTGAGTGTGGCGATGGTGGATAAACACGGGGTGTAAACCAGGGTGAACAGCATAAAACTGTAGGCTTGCACCCAGTCGAGTTGGTGGGCTAAT
>JAVHQE010000127.1:0-1932 GCA_036170975.1 Minisyncoccota bacterium
TAGCTGATTTTTAAGCGTAAAAATCACGTCGAAACTAGCAAGTTTTGACGTAGACAACTTTGCGTGTAACTCAAAAAACTACCAGTACTCACTGGTAGTTTTTTGTTATATTGTGAGGAAACTTGGATTCGAACCGCGGGTGATTAGAAAATCATGCCGTGAGGCCAAGGCAGTCCTCGAAGACGAATTAGTATATTTAAAGCCAGGAAAAGCATCCTAGTTTTTTTGTTTAAACGGTAAATATTCCCTTCTCAAAAATCACCTCACCATCAGCAAGGACGCGATCAACCACAGGGAACACGTCAACATGAAATTTTGCTTTGTGTGCGGTGATGCCTTCTTTTTTGTATACACTGTGTTTTTCGCCAAGAGAAAAGTGCAATCCGACAAGACGCTCAAAGGCGGTGATATCTTCGAGATAACGTTCTTTGGTAATGGCTCGATTGAGCCCGAGACCAATTTCCCGGAGGATAGCCCTCTCGTATCCCTGTATATTTTTGATTATTTCCCCAAATGATTCAGGGGCATCGGCCTGCCACCCCACCACAAGACTTTCCTGTATATCTACACGAAATGGTGTGTGCATTGAAGTCTTAAAATCATCGTCTGCGTATGCATACACCATGAAGGAACCATTAACACTACGGAAGTCTTTGGCTTCGGTAAACACTTCACCAATAGGGAATGTACCGCCAATATTTGCCATCCCCGTATAGTCACCGATATTTAATTTTGGAGATTCTACGCCACCCGTAAGAATAAGTTCTGCTCCTTTTGATTGTATGCGAAGCTCTTGTGCGTACTCAAGTTTTGCTTTGAGTTTTGGTCCAACACTACGATACCAGTTCGTGTCGTATTCAAGGGCGTTCACATAAACATCCCACACCTCTTCGGCGTTACGATGGAGGTGCAGGTGTTCAATAACTTTGAGTTTTTTATTAAAGAGATGGAGGCGAATGCGAAATGCGTCAAGGAGAAAGTTTGATGATTGGATAAGTACTACAAGGTCGCCAGGGTTCATGGCATCAAAAGCAGAGATTACGTCTTCTTTGCTTGTCGTATCAAAGTCGATAAACTGTGCCTCGGGGAGTGCGGTGCGATACGCCGTAGTGAGAATATCCGTGAGCCCATAGCGAGTATCGTAAACGACGAGAGCTTTTTCAGGAGGAGTATGTTTTATTGCCAAAGATACGATGTCGCCGACATTTTTTATTGCACGAGTGAGGAGATCTTGATTCATGGTTAAAGAGTAACGCAAATATAGGTAAAAACAAAACTAGAGATATTTTTTGAACTATAATTTGCATAATTGTCAAAACTATGGTAGTTTCTGATTTGGGTTTGCTGGCGTTGTGTATGTCAGAATTTCATCTTTGAACAATGAATAATAGGAGATAAAAAATGAGCACAGTTTTGGTTGTAAACTTCCCTAATATCGAAATAACTACATTGGGGAAATTGACGAAAGGGGAAGTCTTTAGCTTTGCTGATTCCGGTAATACTCCCGCACAACTTTTTGAAACTCTCGTCAATCCATGTGGTAACATTTTTATGGTTTTTGCCGATGAGGGAAACAAAAACGGCGGTGAAGATGTTGACGTCGTTTCTCTTGATGGTAAACAAATGCTCCGTCGGTACTTTTCGCGGGAAGTGATGAGAATAAAGGGATGTGATTTGACCGTTGGGGTTAAGAGTCCCAACAGGGCGATGGTATCAAATCTCGAGCCAGGAACATTTGTTTGTTGTGGATATGGACAAGTCTCCATGGTGGTAAAAGGTAATCCTTCGCCAAAAGGGAAGGTTCTTTTGATAAATCGTGGATTTGGTATTAAGCGTGTAGAGGTTGATGACGACCTTCTTGTTCATTTTTATCCTGATGCACGCTTTTGTGTTAATCTCGATTTTGCTTAAAACTTAAAAACAGATATTCAA
>JAVHQE010000128.1:0-8735 GCA_036170975.1 Minisyncoccota bacterium
ACTAAAGACTATTAACTATCAACTAAATTATGATCGAAATTATTCCCGCAATCATGCCCCAGGATTACGACGACCTTGTTGAAAAGGTTGGTCTTTTTGCGGAGGTCGTTCCTTTTGTTCAGCTTGATATTATGGACGGGAAATTTGTTCCTGCACGCACATGGCCGTACCCCTTGGATCGTGACCCTCATTTTGGAGTGATTGTAGATCAAGAAGAGGGTATGCCTCGTTGGGAGGATATTGATTTTGAAATAGATCTTATGGTGGAAAATCCTGAAGTTATGGTACCTAAATGGGTTATGGCAGGGGCACGCCGGGTCATCGTTCATGTTGAATCAATGAAAGATTTTGAAACAATTCGTAGTGCTGTACCCGACGGACTTATCGAACTGGGACTCGCTATAAATACAACGACGCCTCTTTCTGTTGTTGAACCCTATCTTGACCGTGTTGATTTTGTGCAGTGCATGGGTATTGCACGTATTGGGTTTCAGGGGGAAGCATTTGACGAGCGAGTACTCGACAACGTGCGTGCGTTGCATGCGCTTCGACCAGACTTACCGATTAGTATTGATGGTTCAGTGAACTTTGATACAGTGCGTAGCCTTGTGGAGGCAGGAGCAACACGATTGGTCGCGGGGTCAGTAATTTTAGAGAGTGAAAATATTATTTCTGCTATTGATGAATTAAAAAATTTGATATAATAAAAAGAAGTTTACTATAGACTAACGACTAAAAACCAACAACTATATTTTTTATGACACATCTCCATGACGACAAAATAAAATTTCTTGAAGAAAAAGCTATTGAAGTTCGTAAGTCAATTATTGAAATGCTTGTTGAAGCAAAGTCAGGGCATACAGCGGGGCCACTCGGGATGGCGGATATCTTTACCGCATTTTATTTTCATATCCTTAAACACGACCCTCAAAATCCGACATGGGAAGACCGTGATCGAGTCGTGCTTTCTAATGGACATATTTGTCCCGTACTCTATTCTGCAATGGCGCATGTGGGGTATTTCCCCGTTGAAGAATTAAAAACACTCCGTAAGTTTGGCTCTCGACTACAGGGGCACCCTCATCGTGAGTGGTTGCCAATGCTCGAGACGAGCTCAGGTCCACTCGGAGAAGGTCTTTCTCAGGCTGTCGGTATGGCGATGGTTGACCGCCTTGACCGCGGACAAAACTCTAATAGAACTGTATATTGTTTTTTGGGTGATGGTGAGTTGAATGAAGGGCAAGTGTGGGAGGCAGCCATGCTTGCCGGAAAAGAAAAGCTTCATAATCTCGTGGCTATTGTTGATCGTAACAATATTCAAATTGATGGGTTCACTGAAACGGTGATGCCCCTCGAGCCAATCACTGATAAATGGAGGGCTTTTGGGTGGCATGTCCTTGAAATTGACGGACACAACATGGAATCAATTGTCGATGCTGTAGATGAGGCACGTGCAATTTTTGAAAAACCATCCGTCATTATTGCGCACACAATACCAGGGAAGGATGTTGATATGTTTGAATCTGATTATAAATGGCACGGCAATCCGCCGAACAAACAGCAGGGGGATCAGGCTCTTGCGACACTGCGCACCTTGGGAGGGAAAATAAAAAGTGAACATGAATAAAAATATGAACACACCACTCAATATAAAACTTTTTGATACTGATATAGAGCAAGCGCCGATTCGCTCAGGCTTTGGCGAAGGGCTCGTGCTCGCGGGGCGCGCAGATGAACGCGTCGTGGCATTGTGTTGCGACCTAACAGAGTCTACAAAAATGGATGCTTTTGCAAAAGAATTTCCAAAGCGTTTTTTTGAAATGGGGATTATGGAGCAATCATCAGCGTCAGTCGCTTCCGGTATGGCAGCGATGGGAAAAGTTCCGTTTCTTTCCTCCTACGCAATGTTTTCTCCTGGAAGAAATTGGGAACAAATTCGCACGACGATTTGTTACAATGACCGCCCCGTAAAAATCGTGGGTTCACATGCAGGAGTATCTGTGGGGCCCGACGGGGGAACTCACCAAGCTATTGAAGATATTGCCCTTACGCGCGTGATACCACGCATGGTTGTGATTGTTCCCTGTGACAGCATTGAAGCGCGTAAAGCAACGATTGCAATGGCACAAACAAATTCACCGACGTATCTGCGTCTTGCTCGTGAAAAAACTCCGATTATCACTACTGAGGATACTTCATTTGAAATTGGAAAAGCACAGATATTTTATCGCCCTGAACAAGCACCGGTGAAGGTGGGTATCATTGCGTGTGGTGCCTTAGTTTACAATGCAATTATCGCAGCGCATGAGCTCGAAAGCGAAGGAATTGGCGCCGTCGTGATGAATATTGGTACGATAAAACCAATGGATCGTACCGCTGTTGTTGCTCTTGCAAAAGAATGCGGAAGAATTGTTACGGTAGAGGAACATCAAGTCGCAGGGGGGATGGGTTCTGCTGTCGCAGAAGTTCTTGCCGTAGAACACCCGACAAAGATTGCATTTGTCGGTGCTCACGATAAATTTGGTCAATCAGGAACTCCCGAAGAATTGATACATCACTACGGAATGGATAAAGAGGGAATTAAATATGCAGTGCGCGTAGTGTTGGGGTAATTAATGTTTATACTATGAATTATAAAAAATATATTATGTTAGTGGGGACGAGTGTTGCTGTTATTATAGTCGTCATTATCTATTATAAATATGTACAACCATCTCCAGTGAACATTATTCAAACTGTACCTGTTCAAATTTCTGAACATACACAGAAAGATTCTAGTAATGATTTACCGGCTCCTTTCAATAGTACTAATGTTACTATTCTTACGGGGGGTGGTATTGATAATTCAGCATCGGTCGCTGTTGCTAGTCCTGTTCTTGTAAATCCATCTTTGCAAAACGACAAAAAAACATTTCGTATTATATTGCAATCAGCAACAGAAAGAATAAATTTAACGGGGAAAGGAATAGCTCCTACTCTAACTACTGTTAAAGAAACTTTTGGTGTTATGCCGACTACGATTAGTGGAGTTGTTTATAAAGGAGGCACTGTTTCAGGAGCTTTTGTGACGGTTTATCCTGTTAATAAAAATGGAACATATGGAGCATCTGTTGGTTCTGGACTCGTTGATTTGGCGGGTATGTTCAGTATTCCAATTTCTGCAACTAGCGTATCTCCATTAGCGATTATTATTCGAGGGGGTTCTTATGTGAGCAGTATTGATAGAATAAAAGTAACAGAGACGAGTGATATGTGCGCAATGATTGCGGACCCACCTTCTTTTGTCGGTAAAGTAACCGTGACACCATTTAGTGATTTTGTTTGTTTAAGAGCATCTAATCTAGCTTTTCGAAGATATCCTATTGTTGCCTCAATTGCCTATGCAGATAATGTTATTAAGTATGTTTATGGGTTCCACACCATACCAGAAAAAATTACTCCATCATTTACTCTTGCTTCGTTGTCCCCTGTCTTATCAGATGGAGGATTACTCGCTATTTTATTGAGTGCTATGGATAAATTACGTCTTGATTATGTTACGAAATATGCATTAATTTCTGCGATACACAGTGATGATATGTATAAAGGATTATCCGAAGATTTTTCGGACGGCTTCTTTGATGGAATGAAGAATGGTTCTAGTATTATTTCTTCAAATTATTTTGGTACCGCAGGGAAATTCCCATTTACTGCAGGGACAGTTGACTTCGTAACTTCTTTACAAGAAATCCCTTCCTCTCTTTTTAAATAAGAGATAAATTCGTCACGATATCGATAAAGAAGGGATTAAATATGAGGTGCATGTGGTTTTTGGGTAACTTATGATAAACAAAACACCAAGGGTTCAGTTTATTTTTGATTCTGAAAAAGAGGTTGAGTACATCAATCTTCTTGCCGATAAGTTTGGGTTATCACCACTTTATTCTGAAAAACAATAAGCACGAATTTAAAAAAGATATTGGATATCAATACCACATAAAGGTGAGGGAAGAAATAGAGGGAAATTGGAAGATTATAGAGGATGATTATTTTAGATTAGTTGAGGATATAACAGGATATTCGTGGTTGCATAATCAATACAGAGTGGTATTAACGAGAACAATGTTGGGTGTGTGCAATCCATTTGATTCAAAAACAGATGAAGTCGCTCCCTCCTTTAATTTTCCTGTATTGGTAATTAGTTATATTATTGCATACGAACTTTTTCATTCTCACTATCTTCAAATCATAGGGAAAAAGAACAATGATAGGTTGTTTAGTACAGAGTTAAATGAAAATTGTGCAGTTCTCGTGCTACTTTTTTCTGAGGTAAAAAATTTGTTTCCTTTTGCGGATGATTCCATGGTGCAATCCTGTATCGCATCACATAAAAATGCTGAGAAAAATTTTGATGATTATTTAGAGAAAAGTTTTAGTGTCGTCTCGTCATGATAAAAACAAAAAAGATTTGCACTAATAAGTGCAAATCTTTTTTGTTTTTATCGATATCTTGGTTGCCAATTTATATCACTTAGTCTAACTTTACCGCCTTATAACCCGCTGGAGCTTCTGCTAAATATTTCTCAAGAGCTTCACGCGTGAGGAGCCCCTCCTGTGCGCCGACTTTTTGTACAACTGACATAGAGTTAATTGGTGCCCAGGCGATTGCTTCGCTCGGAGTTTTTCCGAGAGCAAGTGCTGAAATAAATGCCGAAGCAAATGAATCGCCCGCACCGGTGCGTTCGTAGGGTGGTAGTGGATCAGGGTAAATGGGCATAAACCATGAGTCAGCACCATCGTATACATAGGCACCTTTTGACCCATCAGTGATAACAGAAATTTTTGGTCCAAAAACAGCAATCATTTTTGCAAGATCTTTTGGTTCCGCATTGTCGTTATTTAAAATCTGGCGTGCCTCTTCGACGTTACAAAAGAAAACTTCGGTGTGTGCGTAAAGATCTTTGAGTGCTTCAACGCCGAGTTTAATTTGGAAACCACCTGGTTGAAAAGAAAGTTTTGTTTCAGGGTGTTTTGCAAGGTATGTAGCAATTTCATGGTGGAATTCAAGCGATTTTTCATTGAGCGAAGAAAGGTAGAGCCAACGAGGTCCAACATCACCGAGGGGGAGCGTGTAGGGGAAGTCTTCGTGTCTAATCAAAATAGTACGTTCGCTGTTGTACCAAAGGACGTAATGGTAATTCGTTTTAATACCATCATATTCTTTTATATATTCGGTGCTCACACTGTCATTTTTTAATGATGCGAGGCATTTTTTACCATCATCATCACCACCAAGGTTGGTGATAAGGGCGCTTTTGAGACCGAGGCGTGAGGCTGAAACACACGCATTGGCACTGTTGCCAACTGCATAACAAACCTTCACAAAATCAAAGGGAACCTTCGCGCCAAATGGCATACAGATTTCTTCTCTATCGTGGTCAATTTTGCAGACTGTTGTGTGTGCTTGATCACTTTTGAGGCGTATAAAGGCATCGACAACCGTGTCCCCGATACCAACAAAATCTAATTGTTCATTCATCGTATATGTATATTTAATATAATAATATCAAAAGTATATCATGAATTTTTATATTTATGATATACTAGGGGATATTATTATTTAGATAGGTTATATTTTATGAGTACACTACCAACACTACGTGAAGTTATTGCAGATGCAGAATCAAAGCATATTGCAGTCGGACATTTTAACATTTCAAATCTCGAGGGATTGTGGGCAATTTTTCATGCCGCAAAAGAATTAAATCTCCCCGTTATTGTGGGGCTTTCAGAAGGAGAGCGTGATTTTGTAGGGGTTCGCCAGGCTGTTGCTTTGGTAAAAAGTATCCGTGAAGAATATCAATATCCGATTTTTATCAATGCTGACCACACCTATTCAGTAGAACGGGTAAAGGAAGCAATCGACGCAGGGTTTGATGCGGTTATTTTTGATGGCGCAAAACTCGGTCTTGAAGAGAATATCGAAAAGACTAAAGAATGTGTGACATACGCACGTGCCTGTGGAAGGGAAGTTCTTGTGGAGGCAGAAGTTGGTTATATTGGCACATCGTCAAAAGTTCTCGATGCGATTCCTGAAGGAGTGAAGTTCGATGATTCAACACTTACCTCACCAGAACAAGCAGAGCGTTTCGTTCGCGAAACTGGTGTTGATTTGTTTGCTCCAGCAGTAGGGAATATGCACGGAATGCTCCGTAATGCTCCTGAGCCCCGTCTCGATATTGAACGTATCCGCAAGGTGCGTACTGCTGCGGGTGTACCCCTTGTTCTTCATGGAGGATCAGGAACTTCAGATGAAGATTTCCGTGAAGCGATAAAGGCGGGAATTGCTGTCGTTCATATCAACACCGAAATTCGGGTTGCCTTTGTGAAAACGCTCAGCGCGTACCTCCTTGCGCATCCTGACGAAGTTGCACCCTACAAAGTAATGAAAGAGCCAACCGAGGCAATGCAAAAGGTGATTGAGGCACGCTTGCGATTGTTTTCAGGAATGTAAATTGCATTTGCATTTATTCTTGAAATCCGTATACTAGCCTAATATGAATATCATACTAAAAGGGGAATTGAGAGATCCAAAGAAGAAACTTGCTGCGATTCGTGCAGAGGGGTTTGTTCCAGGAGTTTATTATGGACATAAAGAGGAGGCAACGTCATGTGTATTTCCACTCATTGCTTTTAAGAAAGTCTGGAAAGAAGCAGGGGAATCAGCTGTGGTGACGCTTGAAATGCCAAAGGGTAAAGTTTCCGCGCTCATCCAGGAAGTGCAAGTAGACCCTATCAAAGGTTTTCCTATCCATGTTGATTTTTACACTCTTGAAAAAGGTCAGGAAGTTTCGGTTAATATTCCTCTTGAGTTCACGGGTGTATCTGTTGCCGTAAAAGATCTCGGCGGTTCATTGGTAAAAGTTCTTCATGAAGTTGAAGTAAAAGGTCAACCAGAAAATCTTCCCCATAATTTTGTTATTGATATTTCAGCTCTTGATACTATCGATGCACAAATTCTTGCGGAGAGCATCGTTCTCCCCAAGGGTATTAGTTTGGTGACCGGCGGTGATGAGGTTATTGCAGCAATCGCTGTTGCAAAAGAAGAAGCAGAAGAGCCCGTAGTCGTAGACCTCGCTTCGATTGAAGTTGAGAAGAAAGGTAAGAAAGAAGAAGAACCTGCATCCGAGTAAAAAATATTACTTAGTAAAAAAGAGCCAATTGCGGGTACGCAATTGGCTCTTTTTTTGATATACTAAAAGCATTACGTATGATTAAAAGTTTTTTAAAAAAGGTAGCCCCTCTTTTTATTATTGCTAGCCTTCTTTTTGTTGGCATAGATATTACCTACGCACAAGTTGCCCCTGCTTGTGATTCTGCCTGCCGTACAAAGCTAGAGGCAGACTTAGTGGCTTTAGAAAAAGAGATCAATGTTCAGAACGAGCTTTTGCAGAGCAAGCAACGTGAAGGCGTTTCCCTTGAACGTGATATGGCTATTTTGAACGCACAGATTGAAAAAGCGAAGCTTTCCATAAAAGCACAAAATCTCGCTATTTCTGGTATTACAGAAGATATTGGTACAAAAAATAAGACAATTACCGTATATTCAGTAAAACTGGAGCGTGAAAAAGAGTCCCTCGCAGGACTTCTTCGTCGTACGAATGAAATTGATTCGTACTCTCTTACTGAGGTTGCTCTTTCTGATAAAAACCTCTCTGATTTTTTTAGTGACTTAGATAATTTCCAGTACATAGAGGATGCTATCGGAAACTCTCTTGATCAAGTTGTTACTGCAAAGAAGATAACGGAAGAAGCAAAAGCTACTCTTGAAGAAAAAAAGAATAAGAAAACTGATTTACGCTACAAAAAAGAACTTGAGAAAAATTTCCTTGCATCAGCAGAAAAAGAAAAGGCGAGTGTCTTGAAGGTTACGAAGGGGCAAGAGGCCTCATACCAAAAAGTTCTTAAAGATAAGCAAGCAAAGGCTGCGGAAATTCGTGCAGCACTCTTTGCACTTCGTGATACCGGGGAAATCCCCTTTGGTACTGCATATGACTATGCGAAGATCGTTTCCCAGAAGACAGGTGTCCGCCCTGCGTTTATCCTCGCTATCTTTATGCAAGAGTCAGGTTTTGGGAAGAGTCAGGGCTCGTGCTATTTGAAAGATCCAAAAACTGGTGCGGGCGTGGGGAAGAATACCGGAACGCCTTTTGCTGATGTGATGAAGCCCTCGAGAGACGTACAACCATTTTTGGAAATAACAGGGCGTCTTGGTCTTGACCCCTATACAACACCTGTATCTTGCCCACAAGAAGTCGGGTATGGTGGCGCGATGGGCCCTGCGCAATTCATCCCGTCCACATGGGTTCTCTATAAGGGTCTTATTGAAAAAGCATTGGGTATCTCAGCTTCGAATCCTTGGTTCGCCCGCGATGCTTTTATGGCAGCTGGATTTTTGCTCAAAGATAATGGTGCCCGCGCGGGTTCGTACAGTGCGGAGCGTAATGCTGCATGTAGATATTTTTCTGGTTCGTCATGCTCGGCCTCATCATGGGCATCAAGCTATGGGACACAGGTTATGAAAAAGGCTGAGACGATACAGGCGACAATGATTGATCCGATTGAGAATTCGTAGAGAAGTACCGATAACGGTTAGTTGACACTTGTATATACAGATGATATTGTCCGGTCAGTACTATAATAGTAATTTTTGAAATTTTTAAGAGAGAGAGGGTAATATCATGAAGGGGATAGAA
>JAVHQE010000129.1:0-8698 GCA_036170975.1 Minisyncoccota bacterium
TAGAGAGTTTCCATGAGGGAATAGTAGCACACAAAAGATAACACACGCAAGAAAACTACTGACGATATATACGATACTAAATGGTTTTACGGAGGTCGTTTTACGGAGGTCCGACCTCCGTAAAACCCTTTAAAATATGAGGAGATTAGCTCCTTCCTGCTTGGAGCGTTACCGGATACAACAAAAATCCCGCCGAAGCGGGATTTTTGTTGTATCCGGTAATATCTTACGCCATTGCATACTTACCATCCTTTGTTCGTTTGAATAGTTTAGTGTCCTGTAAATTTACAAACACAGTGTTCTCTTTCACATAGCGCTCTTTGAGTACGCGATCGATGATATCTTTTTTCGTAAGTGGTCCTTCCTTTTTAAGAACCTTGGCAATAACATCCTTTACTACTCCTTTTTCATATCCCCATGAAGAGAGTGCGTAGAGTCCGCGACCGACAAGAACGAAACGATTATCTTTGATAAGTTCATTGTGGCACGTTGCAATATGTGCCTTCTTCCCAAAAATCTGCGTGATAGCCTTTGCAACTTCAGTGAAGTGCATAGGGGATCCGTGCTTGCGAATGATGAGGTACGCATAATCGCGCATCCCACGTGCATTTACATTTGGCGAGTGCGCTACGCCCCATTCTCCAAGAGGATTTTTTGCAATCGTTTTTGAAAGTGATAACCAACGCTTGGTAATCTCCTCATTTTTGTATTCATCAGAAACATCCTTCAAGTGTGAGAGGAATGTTGCAACGATTTCTCCTTCGGGAATTAAATCCTCGTGAGAAAGTGTTTTGTAGAGGTCACGAATCGCTTCGTGCACCTTCATGGAAACTTTATCATCGACAATCCAACGATGACGGAAGTAGTCATCCTCTTTTTCACGTTTAAATTGATCACCGAGAACCAAGAGAAAATAGAGATGATTTTGCGTACTCAAATCTTTTGAAACATGCATGAGGAAATCTTCTTCACAAACAACGCCCCCCATGGAGATAATGAGCTTGTTGAGTTCTTCAAACGTTGATGATTCTTTTTTGAAAGAATCTGACTTTTTGATTGATGCTAACGCAAAATTTTCAATCTGACGAACACGCTCACGTGTAATGCCATAAGTCTTGCCGATTGCTTCGAGTGTCATACGTTCAGTATCATCACCGAGGCCGTAGCGCTTGATCATCACGTCGAGTGCGCGTGGTGACAAAGATGAAAGAAGTCTTTTTACGACTTGCTTTGGTTTAAATGTAATGGCGGACATATATAATTATAAAAATTTACTATTTACTAATTTCTCTCGGGCACAAAGTACCTATGTTTTAGCATTAAAGGGGTATAAAGTCAAGGATTTTCTCCCCTTTCGAATAGTTGCTCTAAAAAGCCTTGATAAACATAGACTAATCCCCTACCACAATATTGACAAGTCTCCCGGGAACTAGGATTATTTTTTTAACAGTCTTCCCTTCTGTCCATTTTTTAATAGTTTCTCGGACTTGTACTATCTCTTTTATCTCATTTTCCGTAGTATCTTTGCCAACTACAACCTCGTCGCGTACCTTTCCATTTACCTGAATCGCAAGCGTAAATTCTTGTGCAATTATTTTTGTTGTGTCAAAAACAGGCCATGGAGAAACATGGACTGACTGTGTATTCCCTACTGACTGCCATAACTCTTCAGTAAGATGGGGAGCAAAGGGAGCGAGAAGAAGTAAGAGTGCTTCGTACTGTTTCCTCGATATTGAAACTTTCTCCATCTCGTTAAGAAGTATCATCAACGTGGAGATCGCCGTGTTAAAACTAAATGATTCAATATCCTCACTTACTTTTTTAATGGTTTTATGAAGCGTCGTCTCGAGGGAACTATTTTCTTTTGTGACTATCTTTTCTTGAAGTCGCCATACGCGCTCAAGGAAACGACGTGGGCCAATAATACTCTCAGTACTCCATGCGACAGATTGACTAAATGGACCCATAAACATTTCATATAAGCGAAGCGTATCGGCTCCGTGCTCTGCAATCACATCATCTGGGTTCACTACGTTCCCCCACCGCTTACTCATCTTTCGTCCATCTTCTGCTATAATGAGCCCTACGTTTTGTAAACGCATAAATGGCTCTTCGTAATTCACGACACCAAGATCATACAAAAACTTATGATAAAAGCGCGCATAAATGAGGTGACGCGTGGCATGCTCTGCCCCACCTACATACATATCTACGGGTGACCAATATTTTTCTTTCTCTTTGTCTACTATAGTGGCACTGTTTTTTGGGTCAATATAGCGGAGGTAATACCACGACGAACCTGCCCACTGAGGCATTGTGTTGGTCTCGCGCTTGCCTGCATCCCCACACTTTGGACACGTCGTATTTACCCACTCCGCAATATCCGCAAGAGGTGACTCTCCTGTGCCTGTTGGTGCATATGACTCAACTTGTGGAAGCATGACGGGTAAATCTTTTTCAGGGACAGGCACGACACCACATTTTTCACAATGAATAATAGGTATTGGTTCGCCCCAATAACGCTGTCGAGAAAAAACCCAATCCTTAAGACGATATTTGGTAACCCATCGACCATGCACAAAGTCAGTAATTTTGCGTTTAGCATCTTCGCTTGAAAGACCATTAAAAGATCCTGAGTTAAACAAAACTCCTTCTCCCATTAACGCCTGACCCTGCAAAAGTTCTGTTTGGAAAATGTAAAGATGATTCGGAAGAGATATCGTCTTTAGCATCTCTTCTTTGGTAAGCCAGCTAAGATGATGTAAATCTTTTTCTTCTTCACTCTTCTCCTTTATCTCGCCGTCTGCAAGTTGTATAAAAATATTTTTTTGATAAGCAACTCTATTGACACCCTTGTGGGGTGCATGGAACTTATCAATATGCTCAAGAGGGATAGCGTGTATTTCTTTCACGTTTTGGTAACCAGTCTCCTCTCTCATTTCTCTGATAGCAGCCTCTAGAGAATCTTCATTCTCTTCAATCCCGCCCGTGAATAGACATTTCCAGTTGAATTTTGGGGAATAATTTATGAGATATTTTTCCTCCTCCCAGTGTTTAATCATAATAATAACCCCATACCGAATCGTATCTTCAGCTTCTTTTTTGGGTGGATTAACCTCATCAACAAACACGGGTGCAATAACTTGCTTGATAGGCAATCTAAACTTCTTTGCAAACAGAAAATCCCTCTCATCGTGTGCAGGTACCGCCATCACTGCGCCGGTGCCATAATTGCCGAGGACATAATCTGCAACAAAAACAGGGAGCTTCTCATTGTTTGCGGGGTTGATAGCGAAAACTCCTTCGAGTTGTATCCCCGTCTTTTCTCGACCTTCTGCGGTGCGCTCAATTTCTGTACGTGCTTTTGTTTCGGTGCGATACTTTTCGACTTCATTAAAATTCAATATTGACCCCTTTAGTTCATCAACAAGTTTGTTCTCAGGCGCAAGGACGCAATATGTCGCCCCAAAAAGCGTATCGGGGCGTGTCGTGAATACGGTGATGATTTTATCACTACTCTCAACGAAAAAATCAATCTCCGCCCCTTCACTCCTTCCTATCCAATTTTTCTGAGACTCTTTGATAGAAACGGGCCAATCAAGCACGTCAAGATCCGCAAGCATGCGATCTGCGTAATTGGTAATACGGAGCACCCATTGACGCATTGGTTTTTTCTCGACGGGAGTGTCACAGCGTTCACATTTGCCATCCTCAAGGTCTTCGTTAGCAAGCCCTGTCTGACACGTTGGACACCAGTTGATAGGTTCATAAGACTCATAGGCAAGCCCTCGCTCAAACATTTTCAAAAATATCCACTGAGTCCACTTATAAAATGCTGGGGCAGTCGTATTCACTTCACGATTCCAATCATAATCACACCCGATACTCGAAAGTTGCTCCTTGTACCGCGCGACATTTTTCTCAGTCATCTCTACTGGGTTGGTCTTCATTTTTATCGCATAATTTTCGGCAGGCAAACCGAAAGCATCCCACCCCATAGGATGGAGCACGTTGAACCCCTGCATACGCTTCGTGCGTGCATACACATCAGTCGCGATATATCCTTTCGGGTGCCCCACATGAAGACCCTCTCCTGAAGGGTACGGGAACATGTCGAGTATGTATTTTTTTGGCTTTGAGGAGTCGCTCTCTGCACGATACACCCCCGATGCCTCCCACGCATCTTGCCATTTTTTTTCTATAGCTTTGTGGTCATACTTTTCGACCATACATTTAATCCTTAAACTTTTTAATCCCAATCCACACGAGGGCAGCAAGAGCAAAACCGAGTACCACTACCCGCAAACGGTCATCCATACTTCCCCAATAGCGCATGGTACCAATAATAAGTGATAAGATACCTGCAAATGAAAAGCCGAGAGCCACTGCCTCTATCGCAGAGGCAAAAATACTTCCAATCAAGAGTCCTGTGCCTGCAACAACCAATACGATAAAAATGTTTCGATTGTACGTCTTCATCGCTTCGTCATAATTTTTTCCACACGTATAATTCTCGTTACAATAACCGAGAGGCGCACCTGCGGGTATCGGCGCGCTCACCCCAAGATATTTGTAGGGATCATTTGTCCATTGACCACCTGCACTGCGACACGCCTTTTCTTCGGTAATCGGTGTCACGACTTCTTTCTGAGGGCAAAATGATTCGAAAGTTGGACTTGGATAAAAAGCATCGAGCGCGTAATTCAAAAAAAGGTTAGTAACGATAGCAATACCGAATACAAGTACCCACTTAAAAAGTGGATGGCGTTTTGGTGACAAAGGATTCGTAACTGCCTTGGGTGGCGTTTGTGGTGCTATTGGTAATGTTGTGTTTGTTTCCATAGAGACAAGTATACCCTTGTAGAGTATTTCTTCAACTATAGACGTATAATATACTATAGTATATTATACGTCTATAGTTGAATGGATTAAAAATAAGAGGGGTGTGGGTGTCTTGCTTATCTAAATAAAAATTTTCTGCTACACTGTTCCCATGAAAAAGGTGTCTGACAAAAAAATAACGGTGCCCCAAGAAACAAAGCTCGAGAAGTTAGCAACTGCTTTTACCAATTGGATTGGATCAATTCAATCACTCTTTGTGCATACACTTCTTTTTATTGGGACTTTTGTTCTTGCGATTCTCGGGGTGCCTCTCGCGACCGTGCTTCTCGTACTCACTACGGTCGTATCACTTGAAGCAATCTATTTAGCGATTTTTATTCAGATGAGTGTAAATAGAAACTCTGCGCAACTCCGCGAGGTCGAAAAAGATATTGACGAAATCCAAGAGGACGTGGAAGAGATGCAAGAAGATGTCGAAGAAATTTCTGAAGATATTGAAGAAATACAGGAAGAAGAAAAAGAAGAGGAGCGCGAAGAAGAACTAGAAAAAAAGAAAAACGCGCAAGCACTCGCGAAGCTTGAAAAGACCCTGACGGAACTCTTGAAAGAAATTGACGCGCTGAAGAAAAAGTAGCGGAGCGACCGTAACAAAATAGATAAATAGTAAAGGGCGCTTTCTTACGAAAGCGCCCTGTTTGTTCTGCCGTGCGGTTTTATACCGACATACGACGAACGGTTTGACGGTGCTGGCTACGGAGCACGCGGTCTGCGTGGTGAGTGTAGCAGTGGCGCGTCACTTCGTGTTTCTTAACCAGCGTGCCCCCGCAATCACACGAGGACTTAGGTACGGTGAAGCTCTGCTCGTCTGCGAGCTGAGAGACAAAATCGTAATCCTTCGGGTTACGACTACCGCAACCACATGCCGCCGAAACGACACCGTTTGTTGCAATGACCGCGACCTTACCACGACCTGCCAATAATGCTTTTAGCATTTCGATCTCCCTGATCAAAAAATTAAAAAATGAACCAAATTAACTATATCAAGTATAGCATAGTGCAATCATTCTGTCAATAGCAGAAACCCCCTTATCTTATAGACCTAGAAGCACTCTTCCTCGCACGAAAATTGTTTAGAGTCTAAATTACTCAAAATACGAGGCGAGGAATTTTTTTCGACTAAGCTGTATAAGGATACTGCGCAAGAGAAAAAATATTCCACAACGAAGTAGATTGAGAAAATTTAGACTCTAAACTCCATTACATCACCGTCTTTCACAATATACTCCTTCCCCTCAATCCTCATCATTCCCTTTTCACGTGCGGTAGCAAACGAGCCCACCTCGAGTAAATCCTTCCAAAAAATAACTTCTGCGCGAATGAACTTGTCTTTGAAATCGGTATGAATAGCCATACCTGCGACAGGTGCCGTACTCCCCTTCTTGATCGTCCATGCACGCGTCTCAACTTCTCCCGTCGTAAAATACACTTCGAGCCCCAGAAGCTCATAACTCTTTTTAATAAGGTCATTGATGCCATCATCTTTCACTCCGAGCTCGGCACGAAATAGTTCTTTTTCTTCTCCTTCAAGTTGTGAGAGGTCGTGTTCTACCCCTGCATCCACAATTACAAAAACAGCGTTGCGTGCCTTTATATAGGCGAGTAATTTTTCATACCGCTCATCCTTTATTTCATCCAAATTTTTACCGCCTGCTTTTTTGTTCAATACATATAAAATCGGCTTCATGGTAAGGAGGTGCATTGAACGCAACACGACAAGTTCTTCATCGTTCAACGACACCTCACGCGCAAGTTTTTCTGATTCAAGACCTTCGCGGACACGCTCTAAAATTCCTTTTTCTTGTATCGCACCTTTGTCTCCTCTCTTCACGTCCTTTTCAATGTTACCGAGGCGTTTCGTCACCGTTTGCATATCGGCAAGGATAAGTTCAAGGTTGATAGTTTCAATATCCGACACGGGGTCGATCTTTCCATCTACATGAATGACATTGCTGTCCTCAAAAATACGCACCACCTGCGCGATAGCATCCGTCTCACGAATGTGGGCAAGAAATTGGTTGCCAAGACCTTCACCTTCGCTCGCGCCCTTCACTAATCCTGCAATATCCACAAACTCCATAGCAGCAGGAATAGTTTTTTTTGTATGAGAAAATTCTGCGAGCTGATACAGGCGTTCGTCAGGTACTGCAACAACGCCAACCGATGGATCGATGGTACAGAAGGGATAGTTCTCTGCGGGAACAGATTTCTTGGTGAGTGCGTTAAAAAGGGTGGACTTGCCCACGTTGGGAAGCCCGACGATGCCGATTGCGAGTGCCATAAATATAGTTTATAGTCGTTAGTTGAGAGTTGATAGGAAAAACAGGAACTACTTCAATACTTTTTGAAGTTCTGCTTGATGTGCGCGCATCACTTCCATAGAAGCCGCCTGTTGTGAACGACCTGCTTTCACTTTCGCTTGAATTTCATCGCCAATCTTTTTGAACAAATCGGGGTTCTTTTCTACGAGCCCAATAATATGGTCAATCTGCGCGTCTGGCACACCCTTAAGCTGACTCTTGATCATTTTCTTTAATAAAAATTCTTTTAACATATGAAGAGGAGTTTAGCAGAAAATGGACAATATTCCAACTCTCACACAACCCTATCCAAACAAGCCTTTTTTGCTGTCTTTCCCAAGTTTTGCTTTTGCAGAAAGGAATTCTTGTTGTACATCGCGCGCTGCTTTGCGGTAGGTGCAATAATCACAATGCTCTCCCACGGGTGGAATCTCGTCGGTGTCTAAGCATTTCTTAATATTCAAAATTGTTTTGTCTACCCATTCAGTATTACCAGTGTACGGAATAAGAGTCAGGTCAAATTCAAGTTTTCCATCGAATGCTTTCTTGTCTTTGTTGCCGTTTGCGTAGACAAAATATCCTGTATCAGAAACCTTAAATCCGTTTTTACGAAAAAGCCACTGGTAGACTTCCATTTGTCGTTTATATCCATCGTGCCAATCTTCATCGAGCGCGGTGATTTCCTCGTCTTTACTCGTAGATTTATAATCAACAATAATAAGCTCACCTTTTGGATTTACCCAAATGTCGTCTACAGCACCAGAAATAGTCATCCCCGTGTCGGGGTGTTTGTATTCAATGCCTTTGAAATTTTCACGCCAGACATCCATGTTTCCATGAACAAACGGCACAGCGTCCACGCCATACTTTTCCATCAAAGGATGGGGGGTTTTCCCTGCACGATGAATATCGAATTCTTTTTTGAGAAGATGGTCAACGGCGCTATTCAAATTAAAAGGAAATCCCGGTGGGCGTGCAGTACCCAACCTGTTGTCGATATAGAAACAACGGGGGCACTGCTCAAAGAGATCTATTTTTGAGCGCGAAAGACGCCAACGGGGACCACCGTAGTTCCAATCTGGTTTTCGATGAGGTTTGTAAAAGTCGGACATGGGAATAGTGTACCATGAATATTAAAAAACCGCGTCCTGTACTAGGTCGCGGCTTTGAAGACTTGTCTTTTTTTTTAGGTTTATTTTTTTTGTTCGCGAATGGCCTCGCATATGGCGTCGGTCGCGCCATAAAGAAGTTGACAAAACATGAATAATACGAATGCTAAAAATAATTTTGCCCCAAAAATAAAAGCCCCTCCGGCAAGACCCGCGTTGAGTAGTGCCATTAAAAAATAAGAGTATTTCACGTTACTTCTCCTTAACTTACCCAAGAGTACTATTACCCTTGATTTCTAGGATAGATTATAGCATACCCATTATTTTTGTCAAGCCAATGTACAGTTAACCTTATGGGGTGACACTTTGATAGAATTGGGGTGACAAAGG
>JAVHQE010000130.1:0-1908 GCA_036170975.1 Minisyncoccota bacterium
CAAAAAATAGTGTTACTCCGTAGTCCCCAGGAAGGCCCGGCCTTCCTGGGGGGGTGTGAGGGTTGCGTATTAAGGCATATTTGCTAGGATAGAGAGTATGATAAACAAGAAAAATTTAGGGATTGCAGGACTCGTTGCACTAGTAATTATTGCGGGGGTTATTATCTATCGCGATACCCGTGTAAGTAAAATTGAAATCACGGAAAAAGCGCCAGACATCACAAAGACTATAAATGGGGTTACGATGACAGGAAACGGTAATATCGAAGTAGTACCTATCGAAGAGAAAAAACTGCCCCCCGCGCCCGCGCTCGTGCGAGGCACGGATTTTACCGTAGTCCTTGATCCTCAAATCAAGAAAATTGTTCTGGGACGTCTTGATGGTGAAGTCGCCACTCTGCAAAAAGACCCAAAGAATGTAAATGCTTGGGTAGGCCTCGGTCTTCAGAGGAAAACTCTGGGCGACTATATCGGTGCACGTGATGCCTGGGAATATGCAAAAGCACTCGATTCTAATAATCTCGTAGTGTGGAACAATCTCGGTGACCTCTATCATTTCTACTTGAAGGATTATAAAAAATCTGAAGAGAATTGGAAGAAAACGATTGCCCTCAAGCCAGACTACATACAGGGGTACCGCGGACTCTATGAGCTCTATACGTATTCAATGAAAGAAAAGATAAATAAAGTACCGGTAATCCTCAAAGAGGGTATTGCAAAGAACCCCAGCGCCACAGATCTCAAGGCACTCCTTGCTGATTACGAAAAGTCTGTAGCTAAGTAAATTGCTGTCTACCTGTGGATAACTTTTCTTTTCCGCATAACGGCCTGTTTGGCGGTGGATGCCCTTGGAATACAGAGAAGAGGGGAGTATTATTGAGGTATGTCTGATATCATCAAAATGATGGCAGGATTTATGGCGATATTACTCGTGGGTCTTGCGGGTGTAACCGTTTCAGAAATGATGAAACTCGGTCAATTGAATGGCGTTATCGTGACGGTTGACAATATCGCTCGTACGCGATAGGATAACCTCGAAGCCCGAAGAAGTAGGCTGTTTCAGAGAAAAGAAACACTAAGCCCTGCGGAGGTCGACTCATTTCACGATAACAAAAGTGAATGGCTTTACGGCTCATCTGCATTGCAGGGGAGCCGTCAAATATTATCTGGCTACGTAAAAGGTATCTGGAAAAAAATTATGGCAATTACAAAACAAAAGAAAATAGAACTTATTGACTCAATGACTGAGCGCCTTACAGGTGCAAAGTCTATTGTGTTTGTGAACTTCAAGGCGCTCCCTATGACAGAGACCAAGATGCTTCGTCGGAAGCTCTCAGCGGACAAGATTGGGTATTTCGTTACCAAAAAAACTTTGGCAAAACGGGTGCTTAGTGAAATCAACGCAAAAGGAGAGATGCCAGAACTTACTGGTGAACTCGCAATAGCATACGGAGACGATCTCCTTGCCCCTGCGCGTGAGACCTATGCATTCCAAACGACACCACGTGAAAAAGGTTCTATCTCAATCATGGGAGGTATCTTTGACGGGGAATACAAAACCAAGGAGGAAATGATGGCAATCGCAACGATTCCACCACTTCAGGTTCTTCGTGGCATGTTCGTCAACCTTATCAATTCACCAATACAACGGTTCGCTATTGCAATGGGACAAATCGCCGAGTCAGCAGGCCCTAAAGCAGTTGAAGAGAAACCCGTAGCTCCCATCGCAGAGGTTGCTCCTGAGGCCGTAGAAGCCCCCGTAGCTGAAGCGGTAGAGGTGGCAGAAGTGAAGGAGGAGGTAGTAGTAGAGGCTCCTGTTGTTGAGGCACCCGCAGAGGAAACCCCTGTGGTAACTGCATAAAGGAAACAAATTAGAAATTTCAAGAATTGAATCACCAAGATTTTATT
>JAVHQE010000131.1:0-1903 GCA_036170975.1 Minisyncoccota bacterium
CGCGCACTAAAGCAAGCTTCGCTTTGGCACTGTCAATGACGTAGCGGGAATCGCCTGGCAGGCCGAACACCAGGCCGACTTCCTCGGGGGAATGTTCGTCTATAAATCCGGCAGGGTCGGCGGCGGCCTCGGCGCGCAGGGCTTCCAGGTCGACTTCAGCGGCGGCTTCCGCCGAGCCGGGAATCTCAGAGCCGTCGATGCGCGGCAGGCTTACCGGCGGCAGGGCGGCCCCGCCTGAAGCGTTATTAAAGCCTGGCAGATCGAAAGCGAAAGCGGAGGTAGTTAAAGTGAGGAGTGCCGCGATCAGGGCGGCGTTTGAGGTTTTCATTAAGGATATTTAATCAAAATATCGACAGGCTCGTATGGGCCGAAAGCACCCATAAACAGATAGCTTTTAGGCTACCTGTTTATAGGCCTTTTATCCCAGAGCTGTCCAAAGAACCGAAACAACACTGAGCTAGTCTATCAGTTCGTTCCGGGCAGCCGTGGGGGCGGCCATCTTGACCTGGGCCTGGTCGGGCACGTTCGCCGTAACGGCGTAGTTGCCGTAGCGAGCCGCCACGCTGGAGTTGGTAGTGTGGCGGGTGACGGTGATCTGAAAGCAGGGACCGCTGGCGCAATTCCCAGCGTTGACTGCCGCAGCGAAGAACTTGGTCGTGATATTTCTGGCTGTCATGCCGTTGTACATGATGTCAAGCTTGGTGAAGTCGGAGGTGTAGACGCCGCCGCGGGCGAGGTATCTTTCCTCAGCTGACTTGACGGAGGAGATCAGAGACATGGCTTCCGCCACGCGGGCTTTCTCTACGACTTTAAAGTATTGCGGTATGGCTATGGAAGCCAGGATACCGATGATGAGCACGACCACGAGCAACTCTATCAGCGTGAAACCTCTTTTCATTTTATTCATAATAATATCCTCCTGAAACTCCGCTACTTGTGGAACCCGACCAACAAACCTCTAAATTAGGACACCCCTCGTATCAACACCTTAGTTGTGATATAAACCGAATTTGACGAGCCAGCCAGATCAGCGGATTACTCCCAATACGGTTTCTCTGATTTCGTGAAAAGGAGTCATTTTCGTGAAAAATCCTTTAAAATTACCATAAAGCCGCAGTTGCCGCTGAACTGCATCATTATATCCGCTTGCCATAACAATAATGACCGGGGTACTTTTGGTTTCGCGCTGAAGTTCCAGACTGCGGAGAACGTCCGATCCCGACTTCTTCGGCATATTAATAGCAAGCAGTATAACTGCAGGCTGCCAGCACTTGGCAAAAAGCAAACCTTCAGTCCCATTCTCCGCAACTTCCACATGGAACTCGGTTTCCAGATCGGCAACTAAAAGCGGCCTAACCCCGCTATTATCATCGATAACAAGAATCCTTTTTCTATCCCCCACCCCGCATCCAGCCCCGGGCAGAGACTTCCCCGCTAAATACATCTCATATTGTTTAAACCATGGTTCATTGCCGTAGAGGCTTTTTGAGCAAACCGGGCATATCCCGTGTGAACAAATAACCCCGTTACTTTTAGCGGCAGAGGATTTCTGCTCGACCCACTTACCTTTACCTTTTCTAATTTTTCCGCATACACTACAGAGAACGATAAACCTGTCCGCTGATTTTACCCTATTACTATTTTTTTCTTTCATGGGAGTATACAGATATCGTTAACAAAAAAACAGCAGAACAGACCATTCAGAATATTGTATATAGATGATAACCTGGGGGCCACTAAATTTATTCTTAAGTATTATGCGCTTAGTAAAACTAAAAAGAGCATGGCGAACGACATTTCCGCCAGGCTCTGTTCACTATTAAGTGGCTTCGTTAAGAAAAAAACTGCTCAATCGGTTTTCATAAGCGAAATCTCTATCCGGCGGTTCTTGGCGCGGCCCTCT
>JAVHQE010000132.1:0-1900 GCA_036170975.1 Minisyncoccota bacterium
AAACCCATATCACTTTATGTCGGGTTACGCTGCGCTAACCCGACCTACGGGACTATCGGGCGGTAATTTCTGTCCAAACCTGCCCGCACTGCCACACTTACGCGCTTGTATCATTACGCAACATGTAGCTAAATTTTTCTTTAATCAAAAGTTTGCGAGCATCCACAAAATCGTCAAAGCGTTCCAGTGTCCATAGCGTAGAGTCATTTGGTATCAGATGCAGCTTCAGGTATTGCTGATGTTCAGCATCAGAGTTAAATCGTTCTCGCGAAAACCACACCGATGGCTCTGTGGAGCACTTGCCCGAAAAACCATTTTCTTCAGCGGTCAAGAGCATGCAATTCGCGATTTGGTCACGTTGCTCTGCGCGGTAATGCAAAACATTCCGTTTCCCACTGTCTGGGTTAATATCTTTGACAGTCTTAAGAATACTTTGCGGAAAAATATGATCCACCTGCGGTCCATTCGAGTCCAATGCGGGGGCATAGTCGAAAGCGCGATACCAGAGATTGAAGAATAAATGTATGGAACGCGATCCGTAGTATTGCTCATAGATCACCTCCTGCGTAATCTCTAGGCTACGCCCATCTGCACGGATTACGCCGTAAACCTCTGAAAGTACAAATTCACTTTGCTCCTGTATGTTCCTTACTACTTTATCGATCAAGTTGTCAGGGCTACCACCGAATACACCCGTCACAAGAACACGCAGCACATACTCTGCTAACTGATTGTTCGCAGTGAACCTCGCAGGATAGTGATAGCGGTAATAAATGAGTGGGATGAGCGCCAAGTATGAAGGCATCGCCTTATCTGAACGGATGTAGGTCTTACTCACCAAGAAATCACGGACAGCCTTAATCGCTTCAGCCAGCTCTTTCCACTTCTCAATAATCTCTTCTTTAGTTTTTCCATCGCGAAACTTCCCAACCTCATAACGCGCCCCTTTACCGAGCATGGTTAAGCAGGATTTCAAAACAAAGTCGCGATCAAATGCAAAGCCACCTTGATTCAAATCCTCTAACAGTGACTCCATTTCACCGTCAGCCGCATCCCAACTTGATGTCAGCAGTGAAAACAGAAGGTCTGACTTCCCTAGCTTGGTTCCCCCTGAATTGGCGCGAATAAATATCTCAACGATGTCATCCGTTTGATACGCCTCTGGATTATCGATCCCATCCAGCTCCTGATAGGCGATGTTGTCGTCATTAACAAACTCTTGGCGAGCTCGAGCAATGTTGATTTGGAGCGTTTCAATTTTGGTTTCTGAAAGTTGGTCAGGAGACAACTTGGCCAAATCTTGGGCAATTTGGAGGTCGAGCTTATTTGTCGAAAAAACAATGTCCTTAAACCGAATCCACGGCCATAATACTGATGCTTTTTCCTTAAATGCAAAGCGGAACCGAATATCCTCCGGCGCTGTTAAAGTCGTACCGCTCATCACATCAAAGTAAAGTTCTTTCCCTGTATAGCTCCCCTTGAGTCCTATGAATAAGCTTTGTAGGCGTTGCTGCCCATCAAGAACCATTAGTTTGGAACGCTTATTATCTGGCACAAAATACGACGAGAGCTTTACGTCATGATGATAGTTATCAATAAACTTGCGATGCTTTACAACCTCTTTCGTTTTCCACACTAAAAGCGTGCTAATGGGATACTCACGCATAATTGAATCAAACAGGCGCGCCATTTGTTCTTCTCCCCACACAAAAGGGCGCTGAATATTAGGTAACCAGAAACCTCCACCCTCGGCCTCATCATCGTTTAGGTAATTTACAATTTTCCGTATAGACAATTTTTTGTTCTGCACTTAAGTTTTCCTCAAATTAAAAACGGTAATTTCTTAATTCCTCAACGGCTTTCCATTCTTCAACATATGCTCGATCCTTGCCTGCGTCTT
>JAVHQE010000133.1:0-4181 GCA_036170975.1 Minisyncoccota bacterium
TAGTAATTTTTGAAATTTTTAAGAGAGAGAGGGTAATATCATGAAGGGGATAGAAAAGAAGTTTGCTTTATTGCCTCAGGAAATTCATGCCAGAGCAGCTGCCTGTACGACAGCGAGGGAGTTGGAGGTCTTGCGCGACAGTGTTCCGAATAGGAGTAGTGCCTGGGAGATTTATAAGGAACTTTGTCGCGAGCTTGGAATGAGAGAATCGCTTGCAAAAGCTAATGCTTGTAAGACGTTAGATGAATTAGAGAGATGGGAAAAAATGGCCCCAGTCTCTATTTTGGGCTCAGATAAAATCGATAAAATCTATCGTCGTCGTAAGGATGAGCTTTTGTATCCTGACGCTATCAAGGAAGCTGCTGCTTGCAGAACAATAGAGGAGGTCGATGCGTTAGTGGAGTATGCCAGTGTTCATTCTGGGAAACAGGTAATTTATGAAGATCGTCGGAAAGAAATCTTAATTGCTGACGCGATCGTAAAAGCATCTGCGTGCACGACTTCTCAACAAGCGGGTTCTTTGTACTGGCGTTACCGTGATTTTTATGGAATAAGTGAGATTAATGAAGTGCATAGGAATCGCCAGATAGAACTTGCAAATGCTGAGGCTCCCGCTAAAGCTGCTGCCTGCAAAGAAGCGAAGGAAGCGAAGGAATTGTTCTACGGTGCAATAGGCGGAACTCTTGCAAAAAAGATTTATGAAATTCTCTGTATGGAACTTTGCTGAGTTTTTGCTAAGACGCCACTTGAAGTTTGAGTGGCGTTTTTTTGTATTAAATTAGTGTGCTGGTTCCTTGGTTCCGCACGCATTGACTCACAAGTTTTTTTTTGGTATATTGTGGGTCAATAACCGCATTTGCGGATTTTTTGTTTAATAAGGTAACAAGCAAAGTGACAGTAGGTTATTTACCCAGTTAAATGATTTTTATTTGAAAAATAAAAATCATCACACGGGGTGTGCGTAGTTTGTGTTGGAGAGCTTCGTTTGTTATTTGAATAAGTTTTTTAAAGAGAGTACTCATCCCCGTGTGATATTTAACCGGGTGATGATTTTCTAAAACTCATTTTATTCGTTAAGAAAATTAATCATGGAAATTAGAAATATTGCAATTATCGCTCACGTTGACCACGGCAAGACCACCTTGACCGATGCTTTGATGCGCCAAACAGGGATGACCAAGGAGGGAGTAACAATGGACTCAAATGCGCTTGAGCTTGAACGAGGGATTACGATTTATGCCAAGAATACCTCGGTGTTTTACAAAGACACTAAAATAAATATTGTGGATACGCCAGGGCATGCTGACTTCGGTTCAGAAGTAGAGCGCGTGCTCCGTTCTATTGATACCGTGCTTTTGCTCGTTGATGCACAAGAAGGCCCAATGCCACAGACACGTTTCGTGCTCAAGAAATCTCTTGAGCTTGGATTGAAACCGATTGTCGTTTTGAATAAAATAGACAAACCCGCAGCTCGCCCAAAAGAAGTGCACGACGAAGTGTTTGAGCTCTTCTTTGAGCTTGGAGCAACTGATGAGCAACTTGATTTTACAACGGTGTATGCTATTGGTCGTCAAGGTATTGCAAAGCGTACGCTAGAAGAGGAGTCCACTGACCTTACGCCACTTCTCGATACTATTTTGGAGAAAGTTCCTGCAGTCAAAAGTGATATCCATGCGCCCGTGCGTATGCAACCATTTAACCTTGGGTATGATAATTTCCTTGGTCGCCTTGCGGTTGGGCGTATCTATGAAGGAACGCTTCACGCAGGAGAATCTATTATCATTAAAAACCCAGATGGCACTTCGCGCGCAGGGAAGATTACAAAACTCTGCACATTTGAAGGAACAGAACGAAAAGAAGTTCCTGAAGCCATCGCGGGGGATATAGTAATGGTTGCGGGGCTTCCGGATGTCTATATTGGCGAAACTCTTTGCGCGAATGCTTCTCAGGAAACACTACCTGCTATCAAGGTAGATGAGCCAACCATCTCTCTTAATTTCTTTGTAAATGACTCACCGTTTGCGGGACGTGAAGGAAAGTTTGTAACGATTCGCCAAATTCGTGATCGTCTTGAGCGTGAGCTTGAGGTAAACGTAGGACTCAAGGTTGATTTTTCTGCTATGGATTCTTACAAAGTATATGGGCGCGGTGAACTCCATGTTTCTATTCTTTTGGAACAAATGCGTCGTGAGGGTTTTGAGCTTCAGGTATCACAACCACAGGTTATTATTAAAGAGGAAAACGGCAAGAAACTTGAGCCATACGAGGAACTCATTATTGATGTTCCAAGCCCCCTCTCAGGTGGCGTGATTGAAAAGTTGAATAAACGCAAGGCAATGATGACCAATATGAAAGAAGAGAATGGTATCACGCGCCTTACCTTTGATATCCCTACACGTGGACTTCTCGGCTATCGCGGGCAGTTTGTGGTGGACACAAAAGGTGACGGTATCCTTTCAAACCGTTTTGTTGAATTCCGTGAACATGCAGGCGAGATTACAAAACGCTCAGCTGGGTCAATGACCTCAATGGCGTCGGGCAAGGCTCTTGGCTTTTCCCTCTACAACCTTCAGGATCGTGGCACACTTTATATTGGGCCTGCTGTTGAGGTGTATGAGGGACAAGTTATTGGGAACACCGCAAAGGGTGACGAGATGACAGTAAATCCTACAAAAGGAAAGCAACTTTCTAACATGCGTTCTTCGGGTACCGACGAGGCTATTATTTTGACGCCACCGTTCGATCTCTCTATCGAGCGTGGACTTGAGACGATGACAGAAGAAGAGTATTTGGAAATTACTCCAAAGTCGGTGCGGTTACGCAAAAAGTATTTGACAGATGCTGATAGGGTGAAGGCAATGCGGAAAGCATAAGAATGCAGAAACACCCGGTATAACTTCTCTAAGTATTTTTGTGGATGAAAATTGACGAAACAGTGAAAAATATTACGTTAGTTTCGGTTGATGATTTCTTTTTTGGGATGTTCATGGAGAACAGATAGTTTATTCCCATTCTTCTTCCTATCTCGGCTTCGCTTTTTGTATATACGAACCTTAGCCGGTTCATCCTTGTGGATAAAGGATGGAAAACGTTATCCACAGGAATTTTTTCATAGTGTTGTGCTTTTATCCTATGCGTGTTACACTTCTTAGGTAAGAAGTTTTCACTCAGTGCTTGCTCGGCTGCTTAGTTCTAGTTGAGGTGAGAGGGCGAGGAAAACAGGTCATCTTACGTAGAATTAAGCAAAAAAGTAAAACTATGGCAAAGAAATTGTATGTAGGGGGTATCCCTTACTCAACCACAGAAGACGATCTTAAGGCTGCATTTGGAGAATGCGGTGAAGTTCTTTCATCAGCAATCATCATCGACAAGATGACTGGTCGCTCGAAAGGTTTCGGCTTCATCGAAATGGCAAATGATGCTGATGCTGACAAAGCAATCGAATTGTGGAATGGCAAGGACTTCCAGGGCCGCACCCTTACCGTAAACGAAGCACGTCCTCTCGAGGAACGCGCACCTCGTCGCGAGTTTGGTGGTGGAAATGGTGGAAATCGTCGCATGGGCAACTAACCCAAGCAAAAATAAAAACCCCGCTTTTAAAAGCGGGGTTTTTATTTTTGTAAGATTTTGGTATCTCCACAGTCATCTCTTGTAGCAGGCTTATTGCAGTGCTATACTAAAAAGACATTAAGTAGATGGTATAAGAAATTAATATAATAAAACTTTTAATCAATTATGAAAAAATTATTTGTCCTCAGTGCTATTTTATTATCAGCGCCCTTTGTCTCTTTTGCACAAGTTGCAGCTACCGGGACTACCGTAGTAAATGTTACTGCTACAACTTCTGTGGCGACTACTTCTGTAGCGACCTCGGCAAGTACTACTGTTGCTGTTGATCCAGGTCTTATTCCAGGGGACTTCTTCTATCCTTTGAGCCTCTTTGGGGAGAAGATAAATTTGTTCTTTACCTTTAATCCAGAGAAAAAAGCACGCCTCCATCTTGAATATGCGAAAGAGCGCGTAGCGGAAATAAAAGAAGTTCTTAAAAATTCAAATGCAAAAATTCAGGACGTAGCAACAGCAAAGGATAACTTTGCAGAGCAGATTGCAGGAGCAGCGACTATTGTAAAGAGCGAAAAAGAAAAAGGAGTTGATGTTGCAGGTCTCGCGAGTGATCTTAG